>DATKHZ010000001.1:0-4116 GCA_035509995.1 Acidimicrobiales bacterium
CCCTCCGACCGCCGCCCGCAGGTCCAGGTGCAGCTGTCCGGGACGCTCTTGGCCGTCATGTACCAGCGGCTCATCCGCAGGGTGAGCGGCGGGATGGTGGCCGCGTTCGAGGTCATGGTCGGCGTGCCGGCCGTGCGCAACCTTATCCGCGAGGGCAAGACCCGACAGCTCCGGAACACGATCGTCACTCACCGTTCCGAAGGCATGCAGACGCTTGAGCACTCCCTCACCGACATGCTGAGGGCCGGTGTGATCGACTACAACACAGCCGTCGACGCCAGCCTCTACCCGAAGGACATCGTCCGGCCGGCGCCCACTCAGGGGCGGAAGGGTAACCCGTCGCAACAGCACGGCGACGAGGGCTCGCCCACGATCGAGCAGCTGGCAATTCCTGCGAGCAACGGCTCATCCAGCTCCAGAGGCACGTCGAGTGCCGCGGGCAGGCCCTGACCCCGAGTGCCTGTCGCACCGCGACGCTCGGCCCTGCCTTACCAGGTCCTGGCCGGCGTCGAGCCCCACACGGGAGGGTGGCTGGTGGCCCCTGGCAACCTACAGGGCATCCACCTGGCTCCTCAGCCTGCCTTCCTCGTGCCTGTCCTAACGGACGTCCTCGACTACCGGCCCGCGTTCGCGGTGATCGCTCTGCATGCGCCGGTCGGACTGAACGACAAACCGGGTGAGCGGCGCACCTGCGACCGCAAGACCCGTGAGCTGTTGGGCGCTAGGGGCGCCGCCGTTATCCCGGCACCGTCGCGGGAGTTGCTCGAGGCAAAGTCGTTCGAAGAGGCCCGTCTGGTGGAGCCCGGGATGGACATTGCCCGCTGGCGCGCTCTGCCAAAAGCCGCCGAAGCCGCCCGGGAAGTCCAGTCCTGGAACCAGCGCACCGTCTGGGAGGTCCACCCGGAGCTGGCCCTGCGCCAGATGAACGGCGGCGAACCCGTCCCTTTCCCTCGCAGCAGCCCGCTCGGGCGCGCCGAGCGGGCCCGACTGGTGAGCGTCACCTTGCCCGGCGCTGAACAGGTTCTGAAGGAGCGGCCCGGATCCATCCGCGAGGGCAAGCTCATCGACGCCCTTGCCGACCTGTGGACCGCGCGCCACATCAGGGCGCGAGCGATTACCCGGACCTCTGATGAGCCAATTTGGGACTCGCAGGGGCTGCGCATGGACATCGTCTCTTAGCGGGCTCAGCGGCTGCGCTTCACCCCCCTCGGGGTACACCGAAATATGTGTACTAAGTGGCACAATGGGGAGTAACAGGAAATGAACATCGACCAACTCCGTGATGACCGGGTGCTACCGGTGTCGGTGGCTGATGTTGGAGTAGCCCGCGAGGCGTCACGGCGGCGGCGTCTCTCGCACCTGGCGATTTTCGCGGTCCTGGTCATGGTCTGGTTATGGGCTTCGGTGTGGACCGGCCACCTCCTTGGCGTCCCACATATGACAAAGTCCGAAGCAGAGGCTTTACCACTTGTTGGAGTGCTGCTCCTGGTGGCGGCCGTAATGGTGGTGCCTTTCGCAGCCGCGGGCCGGTCGCCCCATGTCCGCTACCGGCCCGAAGAAATCAACGTCAGCTTCGACGACGTTCTCGGCATCCCCGTAGTCGTAGAAGAAGCGGTGCGCACCCTCAACCTGTTCCTTGCTCACGCCACTTTCCGCGAAGAGATGGGTGGCACTCCCCGCAAGGGCGTGCTCTTCGAGGGCCCACCCGGTACGGGCAAGACCTACCTTGCCAAAGCGATGGCCAAACAGGCCGGGGTGCCGTTCCTGTTCGTATCCTCGTCCGCCTTCCAATCGATGTTCTACGGCCAGACCAACCGCAAGATCCGTGCCTTTTTCGGGGCGCTGCGCAAGGCGGCCAGGGCCGAAGGTGGTGCGATCGGTTTCATCGAGGAGATCGACGCCATTGGGGCCACCAGAGCCGGGCTGGGCAACGGTGGCGGCCGCGAGGGGATCGCAGGCGTCGTCAACGAGCTCCTCATACAGCTGCAGAGCTTCGACCAGCCACCACCGTCGGCCAGGTGGCGAGCGGGCGTCACCGAGATCCTCAACCGGTTCCTGCCACCGGAGCGGGCGCTGCGCAAGGCGACGGTCCCGCCGGCCAACGTGCTGATCATCGGTGCCACCAACCGGGCTGCCGACCTCGACCCTGCCCTCCTCAGGCCGGGACGGTTCGACCGGACGATCACCTTCGACCTACCAAGCCGCAGCGGGCGCCAGGAGATACTCCGCCACGAGCTCCTGCGCCGCTCCCACGACCCCGAACTGGAGGCGCGCACCGGCGAACTGGCCGGCCAGACATTCGGCTACACACCTGCGATGTTGGTGCACGTCCTCGACGAGGCTCTCGTGTGGGCGTTGCGCAGGGGGGCGAAGGCCATGGAGTGGCAGGACGTCCAGCGGGCGAAGCTGACCGAGGAGATCGGCCTGGCCCAGCCCGTGGAGTACACAGAGGCCGAACGGCGGACAATAGCGACCCATGAGGCTGGGCACGCCACAGTGGCCTGGTTGGTAGGCAAGTCCCGCAAGCTCGAAGTGCTGTCGATCATCAAGCGCAGTGCCGCCCTCGGTCTCCTGGCTCATTCGGACCGGGAGGAGCGCTTCACCCAGAGCGAGTCCGAGCTGCGCTCGCTCATCCAGATCGCACTCGGGGGCCTCGTCGCTGAGCAGTCGTTCTTCGGGGAACGCAGCTCGGGGGTGGCAGGGGACCTAAAGCAGGCCACGATCTTGGCCGCCCGAATGGTCGGCTCGATGGGCATGGGCGGCACGCTCGTCTCCTATGAGGCGGTCGAGGCCGGGCACGCCAACCTGCCAGCGAAGGTGCTGTCCACCGACGAGGGCCGCGAAGAGGTCGCCGCCGCGCTCGAGGCGGCCCGAGCCGAGGTGACAAAGCTGGTTGAGGCCAACCGCCACATAGTCGAGGCGTTGCGCGACGCCCTACTGGAAAGTGACGAGCTGGTCGGCGAGGACATCACCCGCGTTATAAACGGGGCAGTGCACCAGCCGGCTTGATCCACTTTCTTTTGGCGCGTCAATGGGTTCCCGGCAACTGGAGAAGGCAGCTTCTAATCCAGCCGTTGCGAGCCCTTCGGTCCTGCACCCCAACGACGGCAGGTCAGCCGGCGAAGGCGCAGTTGGCATCGCCCGGTGCGGGAGCGTAGCCTCTCGTCCCCACTTCGACGACCCCAGGTTTTCTCGGGTCAATCGTTATCAGGAAGTAAGGCGAGGATACCGGGCTGCGCAACATCGGCTTAAGGTCAGTGAGGCTCTTCGGCAGCGAGCCCTCATGTGCTTGGTAATAGCTGACTGCCGACTCGACAGTTCGGTAATCGGTCTTGCAAACCATGAGCGCGGCTGAGCCGATGATGCCTTCGATCCCGTCAGGGTTAGGCGACGTCACCCCAGCGTGTCCAGGCGCGCTTGTGGTCGGCTCGGCGGGCAGTGGCGTCTGGCCCCCCTGCGAGCTTGGCAGTGCCATGAGCACCGCCACCACTAGAACCCCCAGCGTCAGCAGTCCGCCGAGCAAAGCGGTCAAGCCTGCACCGCTGTCGGAGAAGCGGCCACTTCGTAAGACCAGGACGACCCCCTTCACTGTCCCGACAGCCCGAGTGGTTTCCTTCGTGTTTGTCATCGTGCCCGAGGCTGGCCGTAAGTGCAGCCAGGGTCATAGGTCCGATAAAGAAGGATGCCCTCACGTACGGCGAAACCGAACTCGTTGTATATTACGCTTACATCAGGCGGGCCCTCAAGCGCTGACGCGGCTGGCGCGTTTCGCGCAACCCAACAGGTATGCGCGAGGGTCGTTGGGGAGAGTGGCGAGACTGGCGGAGTGTACCAGCCAGTCCACACCCGCCCCGCGTCCACTGTTTTTGGCGAAGCACCGTGGTCTACAGCCGCCTGGCCGATGGCCCAAAGCGCGCCGTCGTACGCGTCGCTGTTGATGGTTACGAGCAGCGCGGAGATACCTAAGATGCAAAACAGGAGCGCTGCTCCTAGCCGTCTGGCGAAGACGCCCGTTGTGGTCGCGCCCGCCTGTGGCTGTCGCCTGGTAGGTGATTGTGCTCCTGAACGCCTAGCAAGAAGGATTGAGCTCATCGGGAGCACAATAGGGTAGAGGTA
>DATKHZ010000002.1:0-11907 GCA_035509995.1 Acidimicrobiales bacterium
GCTGAGGTGGCGGGATTGCTCCGGGTTTCGAATATGACGGTTTACCGGTTGGTGCAGTCAGGGCAGCTACCAGCGGTCCGCGTCGGCCGGTCGTACAGGATACGCGAGGAGGACGTGGACAGCTTCCTTGCGGCCCAGTACACCGCAGCCGGCTGAGACCCTGTTGTTGCCCGCGGCTTGGCGCTTGGCGCAAGTTTTGTTAGTTAGCTAACAAGAGCAGACGAATTGAGCGACCGGACGATCGCCGCACGGGGCTCGGGTTTCATGGCCGCACCGTAGTGGCGGGTCGCACGCTCGTAGGGCTGGGTCATGAGCGGAGAGGAAATGAGGAAATCGGCTGTCGCACGGTTGCAGGCGATCAGGATGTTCCACACGACGCCTACGCGCAGTAGCGCCCTGACGTCTGGGTCGTGAGGCTGGGGCTCCAACGGGTCCCAAAAGAACACGAGCATGTCAATCTCGCCCTCGGTGATCATTGCGCCGATCTGAAGGTCGCCACCAAGCGGGCCGCTCTCCACGGTGGTCACAGGGAGGCCCAGTTCCTTGCTGATCAACTTGCCGGTCGTCCCGGTCGCAATGAGGTCATGCGCTTTCAACGATGCGCGGTTGTAACGCGCCCACTCCAAAAGGTCGGCCTTCCGATTGTCGTGCGCGACCAAGGCAACCCGCCGGCGAGCGGGCATATTTTGGGGCGGGACAGGAGGAGTTTGCGTTTTCACACTTTCCATTATGGCATATAAGCGCTTACATACGCAATGGGCCTTCGGGCTAAGACGCGCCTGGGCGTACGATTGTCCTTGTGACCGTGGCTCGATTGCTCCCCGAAGCGACTGTGAAGCGTCTCCCGCTTTACCTTCGCGCGCTGGTCGAAGCGAGCGAGGGGCGACATATCACCATGTCGTCCGAAGAACTCGCAGTTCGCGCGGGTGTGAACGCGGCACAGGTCCGAAAAGACCTCTCTTATCTTGGGTCCTACGGGACACGGGGCGTCGGCTATGACACTGACCTGCTCCGCCAGCAGATCAACCGTCAGCTCGGCCTCAACCAGGAGTACAACGTCGCCCTTGTCGGGGCGGGCAACCTGGGCCACGCCCTGGGCAATTACAAAGGTTTCTCCGAACGCGGCTTTCACGTAGTAGCGGCCTTCGACACCGACGCTGCCAAATGCGGCAGCCTCCTCGGCGGAGCCCTCATCTACCCCTTGTCCGAGCTGGCCCGCGTGGTGAAGAAAAAGCGGGTCACTATGGCGCTCATCGCCACGCCTGCATCGGTTGCCCAAGAGGTAGCCGACAGGCTCGTCTCGGCGGGGGTCACCTCGGTGCTCAATTTTGCCCCCGTGGTGCTGAACGTGGCACCGCACGTTTCCATCCGCAAGGTCGACCTCGGCGTGGAGCTCCAGATCCTGGGCTACTACGAGCATTTCCGCAGCGACAATTTGGACAGCCCGGCCAAGGCTGCGGCCATCTCGAGAAAGTAAGCGGACCTTGCCAGTCGACGCTCCGATTTACCCTGTCGCACTCGTCCTGAAGGACCGCCGCTGCCTCGTCGTCGGAGGTGGCCACATCGCAGGGCGCAAGGCCAGAGGGCTGCTCGCCGGGGGGGCCAAGGTCCACGTGGTGGCCAAGGAATTGCTGCCGCCGATGCGTGCCCTCGCTGGCTCCCCTGGCCTGGCGACCATGGAGGAGCGCCCTTACAGGCAGGGCGAGGTGGCCGGCTACTGGCTAGTCATAGCTGCCACGGGCGACCCCGACGTGAACAGGGCCGTCTATGACGACGGGGAAAGGGCCGGGGTCTGGGTCAATTCGGCGGACGACCCCGACAACTGTTCGTTCATCCTCCCCGCGGTGGCGCGCCAAGGGCCGGTCACGGTCGCGATATCCACTAATGGTTACAGCCCGGCGTTGGCCTCCTGGCTGAAGCAACACGTCGTCGAACAGATGGGCCCCGAGCTGGCGGAACTGGCCGAGCTGCTCGCCGAAGCGCGCGCGCAGTTGAAGGCCCAGGGAAGGAGCACCGAAGAGGTCGACTGGCGGCCGGGCTTGGATTGGGCCATGCTCGACCTCATCCGCTCGGGACGCCGAGCCGAAGCAAAGGAGCGCCTCGAGGCGTGTCTATTGCCGTAGTCGGGATAAATCACCGGACAGTGCCGCTCCCCGCCTTGGAGCCAATGATCGTGGCGCCTGGCGACCTGCACAAGGCCCTCGCCGACCTCTCGTCGCGCCCCCATCTGGACGAGGTGGTGGTCCTTTCGACCTGCATGCGGACCGAGGTCTACGCCCTTGTCAACCGTTTCCACGGCGCCATGGCCGACATCCGCGAGTTCTTCTCGACCTGGAGCGGCAAGCCTCCGGAGGACTTCTCTGACAACCTTTACTCCTACTTCGACGAGGTGGCGGTCAACTACCTTTTCCGGGTCTCCGCAGGCCTCGATTCCGCATCTCTTGGCGAACCGGAGGTCCTGGGCCAGGTCCGCCAGGCCTGGGAAGTCGCACGCGAAGAAAACATGTGCGGTCCTGTTCTCGGCGGAGCCTTCCGTCACGCCTTGCTGGTGGGAAAGCGTGCCCGCGCGGAGACCGCCATTTCCCGGGGCACGACATCGCTCTCGCATGCAGCGCAGGAGCTCGCCGCTGCCACGCTGGGCGGGCTGCAGGGCAAGCAGGCGCTGGTCATCGGGTTGGGCGAAGTGGGCGAGAGTGCCGCCCGGGCCTTTGCCTCGGTACCAGGAGCCCTCCCGGTCATCGTCGCCAACCGCACCATGGCACGGGCAGTGCAGGTCGCTGAGGCCGTCGGTGGGCGGGTGGCAACTTGGGCCGAGCTGCCAGCGGTCCTCGCCGACGCAGACGTAGTAGCCAGCTGCACCTCGGGCGAAGGCACCGTTCTCGGCTCAGCCAGCGTCCGGGCTGCGATCGCCTCCAGGGCCGAGCGACCGATGCTGCTAGTTGACCTTGCGGTGCCGCGCGACATCGACCCGGGCGTCGCCAACGTGCCCGGCGTCACCCTCCTCAACATGGACGACATCAGCGGTTTCGTGGCCTCCAAGGTTGACGGGAGGCGAGCGGAGGTACCGGCCGTCGAGCGGATAATCGCCGAGGAGGTCGACCGCTACAGCACAGCGCTCGCTGCTCGGGCCGTCGCTCCGCTGGTAGGCACGCTGTACGACCGGGCAGAGGAAATAAGGGCCGCCGAGATGGCCCGCCTCGAGCTGCGCATCCGCGATCTCGGCCCTGCGGACCGCGAACTACTGGAGACCATGACCAGGCGCATCGTCGCCAAGTTGCTCCACGAACCAACGGTCAACCTGAAGTCCGCTGCCGGCACGGCCAGGGGCGAAGCGCTCGCCGACGCTTTCCGGGAGCTCTTCGGCCTAGAACCGTAACGTGCCGCTGCGGCTGGCGACGCGAGGTAGCCCGCTCGCGCTCTGGCAGGCGGAACACGTGGCCTTACTGCTGCGCACCCTCCACCCGGGGCTGGAGGTCGAGCTCGTCCCGGTCACAACCACGGGCGACCGCCGATCGGACGTCCCCGTGTGGGAAATGGGCGGCCGGGGCGTTTTCGTGCGCGAGGTCCAAGCTGCCTTGCTCAGCGGCCAGGCTGATGCCGCTGTCCACTCCGCAAAAGATCTCCAGCCCGTGCCCGCACCGGGTACCTGTCTTGCGGCGGTGCCGCCGCGCGGCGACCCGAGGGACGTCCTCGTCGGCAGCACGCTTTCCGCGCTCCGCCCCGGCGCGCTGGTCGCAACCGGGAGCCAGCGCCGGCGTGCGCAGCTGGCGTGGTTGCGACCGGACCTGAGCTTCGAGAGCTTGCGGGGCAACATCGGGACTCGCCTTTCCCGGGTACCCGAAGGCGGCGCGGTCGTTGTGGCCGGGGCTGCCCTCTCACGGTTGGGCCTCACCCCTTCGCCGATCGAGGTGCTGGGCACAGACGTGATGCTGCCCCAGGTAGCCCAGGGCGCCCTCGCCATCGAGTGCCGAGCGGATGACGCGACCCACCTCGAGCTGTTGGCCCCCGTCAACGACACGGCTGCACGCCAGGCCGTCGACGCCGAAAGAGCCTTCCTTGCAGCGGTGGGGGGCGCCTGTGACCTGCCGGTTGCCGGCCATGCCACCGCCACGAGCGACGGGGAGCTCCACCTCGAAGGCCTGCTCGCTGCGCCCGACGGGAGCGCCTTGGTCCGGCGCGGCTCCACCGGACGGCCTGAGGAGGCCGCCGAGCTCGGCCGCCAGGTCGCCGAGCTGGTCCTGGCCAGTGGCGGCCACGAACTTCTGACAACCCGCCTGGCCGGCCCGTGACTGGGCCGCCGGGCGCCGGGCCGCTTGGCTCTGGGCCGCTTGGCTCTGGGCCGCCTGGCTCTGGGCCGCCTGGCTCTGGGCCGCTTGGCTCTGGGCCGTCGGGCGCTGGGCCACGGGCGACCGGGACCGTCTACCTTGTCGGCGCCGGGCCGGGTGACCCTGGACTCCTGACTCTGCGCGGAGCGGAGGTCCTCGCTCGGGCGGACGTCGTCGTCCACGACCGGCTCACCGACGCAAGCCTCCTGTCGCTCGCCCCGCCGGGAGCCGAGAGGGTCGACGTTGGCAAGCAACCCGACGACCGGGGCGACCAAGAAGCCATCAACCAGCTGCTCGTCGACCGGGCACGAGAGGGCAAGCGAGTGGTGAGGCTGAAAGGCGGCGACCCTTTCGTCTTCGGTCGCGGCGGCGAAGAAGCGCTCTTCCTGCGCTCCAAGGGGGTGACGTTCGAGGTAGTGCCGGGGGTCACTTCGGCGGTCGCCGTGCCCGCGTACGCAGGGGTACCAGTCACCCACCGCGGCCTCGTCACAGCCTTCACCGTGGTGGCAGGACACTCCCGTTCGGTCGACCCCACCGCCGGAGGCGGGGGTACCAATTGGGAGGCGCTAGCCCAGGCCGGCGGCACGATCGTCGTCCTGATGGGCGCCGCCCACCGTCGCCAGATCGCAGACCGCCTCATGGCCGGCGGCCTGCCCGCCGAGACCCCGGTCGTGGCCGTCCAGTGGGGGACCGAGCCCGAGCAGGCAACGGTCCGGACAACCCTCGCCGATCTCCCGACAGTCGCGCTCGGGCCACCCGTCACGATCGTGATAGGCGAGGTTGCCCGGCTTGACCTCGGTTGGTACGAAAAGCGCCCGTTGTCTGGCAAGACGGTCGTCGTGACACGCTCGGCGGAGGCCGCCCCGCAACTCGCACGGCTCCTACGCGACGTCGGGGCACGGGCCATCGAGGTGCCGACGATCTCCCTTGCCCCCCCGGCGGACGGGGGCGAGGGCCTGACCGCCGCGGTAGCGAAGTTGGACGCGGGAACCTTTGCCTGGGCAGTGTTCACGTCCCCGAACGCCGTTCAACGTGTCTTCGAGCTGGTGCCCGACACCCGCTGCCTCGGTGCGGTCAAGGTGGCCGCGGTCGGCCCGGCGACCGCCGAGGCTCTGAGGTCCTACCGCGTGGTGGCTGACTTGGTCCCCTCCACCTACCTGGCCGAAGGCCTGCTCGCGTCCTTCCCATCCCCGCCGGGAGAGCCTGCGGGCCGGGGAGTCTTCCTCCCCCAGGCCGCGGGTGCCCGCGATGAACTGAGGCGTGGGCTTGCGGAGGCGGGGTGGGAGGTCGACGCTGTCGAGGTGTACCGTACCATCCCCCGCCCTATAGAAGGGGAGCTACTCGAGGCTGCGGGCCGGGCCAATGCCATATGTTTCGCCTCTTCTTCGGCGGTCGACAGCTACCTCGACCAGGCCGCCGGGGCGGGCAGCCCGATCCCGCCCGTGGTTGCCTGCATTGGCCCGGTCACCGCGGCGACGGCACGGCGGCGCGGCCTGCGCGTGAGCGCCGAAGCCTCCGAGCACACGCTGGACGGGCTCGTAGCGGCGCTCGTCGGCGCCCTCCGCAGCGCTGATGCGTAGCCTTTAATACCCGGAGCTGCACACCCGGGACCGGTAACCTGAGTTGGCAGCCGGGCCTGCGTCTCGTGTGCCCCGCCCTAGGCGAAGAGTGGGCCTAAGCGAGGAGCGGGCGCCAAGCGGTTGCCTGAAAGTGGCCACGGGACGCCAAAACCTGAAGCCAAAAGAGCAACTACACGCGAGACGAAGAATTGAAGCCAGCTTCGACCATATCGGCGACGGCTACGGTCGGCCCCGCCGAAAGCCGCCGGCGCGCCCGGCAGGGTTGGGCGTTCATGCGCAAAGCCATGAGCCCCCACTGGGCCGTGCTCGGTTTGGCCGTCGGAGCGGCCTTAGTGTCTTCGGCCGCCATCGCGAGCACCCCCCTGCTCCTCGGCAACGCCGTGAACGCGGGCTTGATTGCTCACCGCTGGAAAAGTTTCACCATCTACGTAGTCGTCATCACCGCTTTGGGGGTGGCACAGGCGGCTGCTTCTCGGGGCCGGCGCTACTACAACGGGGTCGCGTCGCGGCGGGTCGAGTCTCAACTACGCCGCGCTTTTCACGACCACCTTCTCTACCTGGACGTCACCTACCACTCCAACGTCAACCGAGGCCAACTGCTGTCTCGGGTGACAAGTGACCTGTTCCAGGTCCAAGCGGTCGTGGCGTCGGCGCCGTTTTGGCTTGGGAACGCAACACTCGCTGCTGCCGTGGCCGTGATCCTGTTGCTCACCAGTCCCCTGTTGGGGGCCGTCGCGCTGGTCGGCCTGCCTTTGGTTGCCTTCGCTTCCAACCGTTTCTCCAAGCGGGTGCGGGAAGCCATAGCCGACCTGCAGCGAGAGCGGGGCACCCTTGCAGGTGTCGTGGAAGAGACCATCTCCGGCGTCCGGGCGGTAAAGGGGTTCGGCACCGAACCGGTGATGGAGGCGCGCTTGGGCTCTTCCGCTGACGCCGTCCTGGGCGAGGCGATGCGCGTCGTACGCACCCGAGCCCGCTACCTTCCGACGCTCAACACCGTCCCCATGGTCGAACTAGCCGCCGTCAACTGGCTTGGCGGTTACCTGGTCCTCCATCACCGGCTGAGCGTCGGCATGCTCGTCGCCTTCAACGCCTATCTCGCCATACTGACCGGGCCGCTCCAGTCGATCGGTGCCTACATCGTCATGTTGCAGCGCGCGGTCGTGTCCTGTTACCGGATCTCGTCGATCCTGGAACGGCGCACCTCGGTACCCGAGCCCGCGACCGCCCAGCCGCTGCCTCCGGGGCCCGGGGCCGTCCGCCTGGACCGGGTCAAGTTCTCCTACCCGGGCATCGTGGATGCCGGTCCTGTGCTCGACGGGTTCGAACTGTCCATTGACGGCGGCGAGGTGGTGGCGATGGTGGGGGCCACAGGTTCTGGCAAGACAACGGTCCTGTCCCTGCTGGCCCGTTTGTACGACCCCACCGAAGGCGTCGTTTACCTGGACGGCGTGGACGTCGCCACCCTCGGCCTAGCCACAGTTCGCCGGGCCGTGGCCGTGGTCTTCGAGGAGAGTTTCCTTTTCAACGACACGATCGAGGCCAACCTCAGGGTGGGACGTCCGGATGCGACCGACAAGGAAATGGCCGAGGCGGCTCACCTTGCACAGGCCGACGAGTTCATCGACGAGCTGCCGGCGGGCTACCAGACGCCCGTGGGCGAACGGGGCCTGGCTCTCTCGGGCGGCCAGCGCCAGCGCTTGGCCCTGGCCCGAGCGCTCCTGGCCGACCCTCCCGTCCTGGTGCTCGACGACGCCACCTCGGCCGTCGACTCCCCCCGGGAGCTCCAGGTGGTCAAGGCCCTTGCAGAAACCCGGCGGGGCAAGACGACTCTCATAATCTCCCACCGCCCGGCAACCATCGCCGTCGCTGACCGGGTGGTGCTCATCGACGGCGGCCGGGTGGTGGCCCAGGGCACCCACGAGCAGCTGCGCGCCACCTCTGCCCGTTACCGCCACGTCCTCGGCATCGAGAGCATGGGGGACGAAGAACAGAGTGTGCTTGATAAAGAACAGAGCGTACGCACATGAGGTTGAGGCTCCCCCGGCGAGGGCAACAAGGTCGCACTGCCGCCCAAATCACGCAGTCAACCGAGGACGGCCCTCCCGCAAGCTTCCTGGGCTCGGTCTTTTCGTCCTTGCGGCCGTACCGGCGCCGCATATTTGGCGCCCTCGTCGTGCTGGTAGCCGGGCTGGCAACCACATTGGCGGGCCCGGCCCTGGTCGGTTGGATGATCAACGACGGCCTAGTCCACCACCGTTCGATGCGCGTTATAACAATCGCCGGCGCCGCTTATGTCGCGGTGAGCGTTGCATATTTCGTCCTCACACGTGTGCAGACCCTCATGGTGTCTGGCATCGGGGAGAAATACCTCAACGACCTCAGAAAACGTGTCTTTAGCCATTTACTGGCTCAGCCTCTCGGTTTTTTTGAATCGGAGAGCTCCGGCCAGCTGCTATCGCGCATGACGGCCGATATCGACGTCCTGGAAACCCTGGTGCAGAGCGGGCTTTCCAGCTTTGTCACCAGCATTGGCCTATTCGTCGCGATCATGGCCGTATTGGTCGTGATGTCCCCGCTCCTGTTTATTGTCGTAGTTATTTCTCTTGTCCCAGCCGTGGTTTCTGCTGCGCGCTACCGGACCACGTCGAGCAAGGTGTACGGCCATGTGCGTGAGCTCATCGGGGACGCCCTGTCCTCGCTCGACGAGAGCCTCGCCGGGGTGCGGGTGGTCCAGGCCTTTTGCCAGGAGGACGCCACCATCGCCCGCTTCGAGACGGTGAGCCGGGCCCAGCTCGAAGGCGAACTGGCGACCGTGTCCATGTCCTCGCGCTTTTTCCCCAAGATCGAGCTCTCCGGGGTGCTTTCTTCGGTGATCGTGCTGGTAGCTGGTGCCTTGCTCGTTCAGGCCCACCTGACGACGGTGGGGACGGTGGCCGCGTTCGTGCTGTACCTGGCGAACCTGTTCAACGCAATAACAAGCCTCTCCGCCCTGTTCGACCTCCTCCAATCCTCAGGGGCCGCCCTGGCAACGGTTTACAAACTGCTCGACGTGGGACCGTCCATGGTGGACCCTGATCGTCCGGAGCTGCTGCCTTACAGCGGTGCCCTCGAACTGCGCTCGGTCGACTTCGCCTACCGGGGCGAAGACGCCGGCGACAGCGAGGAGCGGCTCGTGCTCGAAGGCGTCGACCTAAGGATCGAGGCTGGCGAGCGGCTGGCCCTCGTCGGGCCCACCGGGGGCGGCAAGTCGACCCTCGCCAAATTGGCCGGTCGCCTCTACGACCCGCTGTCGGGGTCGGTCCATTTCGGCGGGGTCGACCTACGCCAGGCTCTTCTGTCCCACATCCGGGAACGGATCGTCGTCCTTCCCCAAGAAGGTTTCCTGTTCCGGGGGACGGTGCTGGAAAATGTGGCCCTGGGCCGCCCTGGTGCGACGCTTCACGACGCCCGGGATGCGGTGCGCAAGCTCGGTTTGAGCGACTGGGTAGCGAGCCTCCCCCAGGGTGAGGAGACCGACGTAGGTGAACGAGGTTCGCACCTGTCGGCCGGGGAACGCCAGCTGGTGAGCCTGGCGCGGGCTGCCCTCACCGACCCCGCTGTCCTCATCATGGACGAGGCCACCTCGAGCATCGACCCCGGCACCGAACGCCAGGCCGAGGCTGCTCTCGCCGCCCTTGCCGAGGGCCGCACGGTGATCATCATCGCGCACCGGCTGGGGGCTGCGGAACGCGCCGACCGGGTCGCCGTGGTGCGCGACGGTGCGCTGGCCGAAGTCGGCAGCCACGATGAACTGATCGAAGCCGATGGCCACTACGCCCGCCTGTTCGCTGCCTGGAGAGGCCGGCCTCTGCCGGCCTGAGCTACTGCTCGAGGACCCAGGCTCGATGACCCAAAACGGCTGACCCAGGCTCGCCGACCCGGAACTGACCTGGCTCAGCTCCCCCCGTCGACGGCCCGCACCCTGTCGGCGAGGATCGTTACGACCACTCTGGTTGCCCCCGGGGGGTCGAAGAGGCGGAGGTCGGCGTTGTACTTCGCCCCTAGCTTGGCGGCGAAAACGTAATCGGGGTCGGCTTCGACCTGGGCATCGCCGCGCACCTCGAGGTAGCGCTGGCTGCCCGTGGGATCGACAATGAGCAGGCTGCAGGCTGGATGGCGTTTCAGGTTGACAGTCTTCTGGCGTGAAGATGTCAGGGATATGCGCACGGTGTCACCTTCCGCCAAGAACCAAACGATCGATTGCTGGGGGCGACCGTTGGCAAAAACCGTTGCGAGGGTGGCCACCTGGGCGTCGAGCAGGTCACGATGCGAAGCAGGGATGGTTTCCATGGCCACGTTCTACCGGCTTCATCCGGCTTATCGACCTCCAACTGGGGACGTTCCAACAGGGATAACGAGGGATAACGTGTAGGGCGATGGGCTTCCCCGAGGTTCGCATGCGCCGGCTGCGCCGCTCTGCGGTGATGCGCGAGATGCTCGCCGAGACCAAGCTCACGGTTAAGGACCTGGTCGCGCCCCTCTTCGTGCGTGAGGGCATCGATGCCCCGCAACCCGTGGCCTCCCTGCCGGGGGTGGTCCAGCACACGGTCGAATCGCTGGTGAAGGAGGCTCGCAGGCTCTCGGGCTCCGGGGTCCCGGCCCTTGTACTTTTCGGGGTCCCTGCGCAAAAGGATGCCGAAGGATCCCAGGCTTGGTCCCCCGATGGCATCGTCCAGGTGGCTCTCTCATCGCTGCGCGATGAGCTCGGTACCCAGATGGTCCTGATGGCCGACCTCTGCCTCGACGAGTACACCGACCATGGCCATTGCGGCGTCCTCGATACGCGGGGCGAGGTCGACAACGACTCAACACTGGCCATTTACGGCAGAGTGGCCCTGGCCCAAGCCAAAGCTGGCGCGGACATTGTCGCTCCCTCGGGGATGATGGACGGCCAGGTGGCAGCCATCCGGTCGGCGCTCGACGACGAGGGCTACGACCAGGTTGGCATCTTGGCCTACGCCGCCAAATTTGCCTCGGCGCTATACGGGCCCTTCCGTGATGCGGTCGACGTGAGCATCGCCGGGGGCGGCGACAGGAAGGGGTACCAGCAGGACCCACGCAACCTGCGGGAAGCCCTGCGGGAGGTGGAGCTGGACGTCGCCGAAGGAGCGGACATGGTGATGGTCAAGCCTGCCGTTTGCTATCTTGACGTCATCGCGGCGGTCCGCCAAGCCGTGCGGGTACCCGTGGCGGCCTATCACGTGAGCGGTGAGTACGCCATGGTCAAGGCCGCGGCCGAGCGCGGATGGCTGGACGGCAACGCCGTAGCGCTCGAACAGCTCGGCGCGATCAAGCGGGCCGGAGCCGACTTCGTGCTCACGTACTTCGCGGGCGAGGTTGCCGAACTTCTCGGGGCTTGAGGCCGGGCGACCCCCGGGGATGGGCGACGGAGCGATGAGCGAGCCAGAGACGAACGAGTCGCTCTTTGAGCGCGCCTGCCGGGTGACGCCCGGGGGGGTCAACTCGCCGGTCCGGGCGTTCAGGGCTGTCGGCAGCACACCGTACTTCGTCGCTCGCGGCGAGGGCGCGTACGTCACCGATGTCGAGGGCAACCGGTACATCGACTACGTGCAGTCCTACGGAGCTTCTATCCTCGGCCACGCACACCCTAAGGTCGTCGAGGCCATCCGGGGGGCTGCCGGCGAGGGGACGACGTTCGGGGCGCCCACCCCCCGCGAGGTCCAGCTCGCCGAAGAAATCTGCGCCAGGGTGGCGGGCTGCGACGAGGTGAGGCTGGTGAGCAGCGGGACAGAGGCCGCCATGTCAGCCGTCCGGCTGGCACGGGGAGCGACCGGCCGCGACCGGGTGGTGCTTTTCGAAGGCTGTTACCACGGGCACAGTGACGGCCTGCTCGCGGGCGGCGGGAGCGGGGTGGCGACGCTGGGCCTACCCGCCTCGGCTGGAGTCGCGAGAGGTTCGGTGGCCGAGACGCTTGTCGCCCCCTACAACGTCGTCCCAGAACT
>DATKHZ010000003.1:0-5784 GCA_035509995.1 Acidimicrobiales bacterium
CCCAATCCGCGAGCACGTCGTCGGTGGCAAAACCGAGCGCCCTCATTACAGGGCGGTCGCTCGCATCGCTGCAGCGCCTTAGCCAAGAGCGGTAGGCGACGACCGTCCTCGGCAGGACGACCCTGGAATATCCAGCCAATCGCTCCACGTCGCCCTCCAGGCAGGAGAGAGCCTTCATAATTTGTGGTGCTCCGTCCGAGACAGGCTTCAACAAATCGCGCGCACCCGCGCGGCCAGCCACTAGGCGAGCCGGCAAGCGCTCCTGCAAGAGCTCTGCTCGCCACGCGTGGTGCTGGCTACAGGCGTCGAAGTAAACCTTGGCGGACGGCTGCGCCGTAGACCGCACCCAGCCCCCGACCACCTCGTACAGTGACGCCTCAGCCCACGCCCAGGCCCCCGCCAGAGCGGCAGACTCCCCTATCGTGAGGGGCGGTCTCGCTTGGACAGGGTCGGCAACGTGCGCCGTTGAGGAAGGTCCCATGAGCGTCAGCGGTAGCCGTTCGTTATGGGCATCCGGCGGTCCCGTCCAAACGCTTTGGGGGTGACCCTCACCCCCAACGGGCTCTGACGGCGCTTGTACTCGGCAAGGTCAACCAGGCGCACGACCTGCTCGACGAGCTCAGGGGCGAAGCCAGCTTCGACCAGCTCGTTCGCAGTGAGGTCGCCCTCGACGTACGCCTCGAGCACCGGGTCGAGACGCTCGTAAGGGGGCAGGTTGTCTGTATCAAGTTGCCCCGGGCGCAGTTCTGCAGACGGAGGCTTGTCGAGCACGCTCTTCGGGATGACGTCGCTTATTGTATTTCGCCACCTGCAAAGGCGGTAAACGAGGGTTTTCGGCACGTCCTTGATGACAGAAAAACCGCCCGCCGTATCCCCGTAAAGTGTCGAATAACCAACCGCGAGCTCGCTCTTGTTGCCGGTCGTAAGGACTAGCCAGCCGAACTTGTTGGACAGCCCCATGAGAACGACACCCCTCAACCGGCTTTGGATGTTCTCTTCGGCAAGACCGGCAGCGCGCCCGGCGAACGTACTAGCTAACATCTCGAGCGTAGCGGTGTGCGCGGGCTCGATTGATATTGCCCGATAATCAATTCCCAGCCTGGTGGCAAGTTCGGCCGCGTCCTGGTTGGAAGGCTCGCTCGTATGGCGCGACGGCATCGAAACCCCATGGACGGCCGCGGCCCCAAGGGCGTCGGTCGCAATAGTCGCAACGAGAGACGAGTCGATCCCTCCTGAGAGGCCGATCACCACCTCGCTGAAACCGTTCTTGCGGACGTAGTCCGAGGTGCCGAGGACGAGCGCCCTGTAGATCTCTTCCTCCCGGCCGAGAGGTTCCGCGTGAGGCGGCTCGATGCGGGGAGCGGAGATTGCCCGGCGCGGGCCCGTGCTCACCGTCACCTCGGGCAACGGTGGCGCGCGGTGCCTGCCTCGCGGGTCGAGCAGCCTCTTGCGGTAGGTCGGCCGCACCTCTACGTCAAAAATTGACACGCACTCTTCGAATTGCGGCATAGCGGCAAGCAGGCGGCCTTCGGCGTCGAAAACCATCGAAGCCCCATCGAAAACGAGCTCGTCCTGACCACCCACCGCGTTCACGTAGATAAGGGCGCACGAGGCATCGGCTGCCCTGGTGGCCAGCATGCGCTGGCGCTCACCAAGGCGGTCGGCGTTGTAGGGAGATGCATTGATATTGACGACCAGTTCGGCGCCGGCCGCGGCTTGGGCGCTGACCGGGCCGGCCGGGTCCCAGGCGTCCTCGCAGACCGAGACGCCGACACGGGCCCCGCCAATCACGTAGAGGTTTTCCGCGCCGTCACCAGGCAGGAAGTAACGTTGTTCGTCGAACACCGAGTAATTGGGCAAGTTGACCTTGTGGTAAACGCCTCTGATCTCGCCGCCCGCACAAACAGCCGCCGAGTTGTAAAGATCGAGCCGTTCGTCGACAAATCCGACGATGGCTGCGCACCGCTCTGTAGCTTGGGCCACCTTGGCAAGAGCAACCTGGTTGTCCGCGACGAACCCTGGCTTGAGCAGCAGGTCTTCGGGTGGGTAACCCGTAATGGCAAGCTCGGGGAACACCGCCAGGTCGGCACCGGCCTCTTCGGCACGGCCGAGGGCGCCGACCACCCGCTCGACGTTGCCGGGGAGGTCGCCAACCACCGTGTCAAGCTGGCAGAGGGCGACGCGCAACCAGGTCATAGGTTCCGAGCGTAGGCCCATGCCGGCCTACCGCGAAGTATTGGCGTCCGAACTGGCTGCATCGGCCGACCCGGTACAGGCAGATTTGGGGCTGGCACGCCTGGCCGACGCTGCACCCGAGCCGATGGAACGCTTGCGCGCAGACGGCCCGCTCCTGCGGACCGTCGTGACCGTCATGGCGGCGAGCCCCTTTCTCACCCGCACGTGCACGACCGACCCGATGGCGTTGGACGTGCTGTCGGCCCTCGACCGGCCGGTCGAGCCAATGGAGCCGCTCTCGCGTTGGAAAGACCTTGAGGTGCTGCGAATCGCGGCGCTCGACCTCCTGGGCGAAACACCCCTGGAGACGGTCGGCGCGTCGCTGGCCGACCTCGCCGACGGGCTGCTCGTTGCAGCCACCACGACCAGCTGCCTGACTGCCGAGCTGGCGGTGATCGCGATGGGCAAGTTGGGCGCTCGCGAGCTCAACTACGGGAGCGACATCGACGTGGTCCTAGTCGGCGGGGGCGACCCCCAGCCGCTGGTCAACCTCGTCCGCCAGGCCTGGCGCACCGACCTCGGGCTCCGCCCGGAAGGACGCTCCGGCCCGCTGGTGCGCAGCCTCGCCTCGTACGTCGCGTATTGGGACCGTTGGGCACAAACCTGGGAGTTCCAGGCCTTGCTCAAGGCCAGGCCGGCCGCCGGGGAGCCCGGGCTCGGGGCTGCCTTCGCAGAACAGGCCGCGACTCGTGTATGGGGCCGACCTCTGGGTGCCGACGACTTGCGAGCCCTGCGAGCAATGAAGGCTCGCGCCGAGAAAGCGGTGGCACTCCAGGGCCTTTCTCAGCGCGAGATAAAGCTGGGCCGCGGCGGGATCCGCGACATCGAGTTCGCGGTCCAGCTGCTCCAGCTCGTGCACGGTCGCGACGACGCGACGCTGCGGGCACCGGCAACGCTGGCCGCGCTCGAGGCTTTGGCCGCAGGCGGGTATGTCGCCCGACCTGACGCAGATGGCCTTGCGGACGCATACAGGTTCCTGCGGGCGGCCGAGCACCGGCTCCAGCTCGTAGAAGACCGCCAGGTGCATGCTCTGCCCTCCAGCACCTCGTCGCGAGCACACCTGGCACGGGTGCTCGGTTACCGCGACGGACCGAGCGCAACGGCCCTCGCCCTGTTCGAAACCGACCTGGCCCGCCACCAGGCGACGGCCCGGTCGATCCACGAGCGGCTCTTTTTCCGGCCTCTGCTGGAAGTTTTCAGCGCACAGCCCACCGAGGAAGGGCTCGGGACCGACCGCCTCGTAAGCGAGCGCCTGGCAGCGTTCGGCTTCTCGGATGCCACTCGCACGCGCGCCGCAGTCCTCGAACTGACACACGGGTTCTCCAGGACCTCCCGCCTGATGCACCAGCTGGTGCCGCTGCTGCTCGACTGGCTCTCCGAGTCCCCCGACCCTGACCTCGGGCTGCTCGGCCTGCGCCGGCTGGCCACGGGCCCCCACCGGAGGGCGCAGCTCAATTCGCTGTTCAGGGAGTCGCCCGAGGCGGCGCGGCACCTGTGCCTCCTGCTCGGGACCAGCCCGCTCTACGCCGGCGGTTACGAACGGCACCCCGACCAGCTCGCCCTCCTGGAAAGCGGCCCTCCCCCGCTGCCCGACAGGGCCGACCTCGAACGCCGCGCCGCCGAGGGCATGGCCTGGCGACCCCGGTCGGAGTGGTGGCGGGGCCTGGCGAGCTTGCAGCGAGGGGAGCTGTTGCGGGCGCAAGCGCGCGACGTCCTCGGGTTGGCCGAACTCCCAGAGACCACGCGATCGCTCACCCGCCTGGCAGAGTCGGTGCTGGAAGTGGCCCTGTCCGTGCTGTCCGGGGCGCACGCCGGAGGGCCCACCCATGCCGACGGCGTCACTCACGCCGAGGGCATAGCCGTGGTGGCAATGGGCCGCTTCGGTGGGGCGGAGCTCGCATATTCGAGCGACCTCGACGTCCTGCTTGTTTTCGACGACGACAAGGTGAGCCCCGAGCACGCCGAGTCTCTCGCCGAGGCGCTCCTCAAGTTGATGAACGGCGAGACGCCGGTCCAGCGGCTCTACGAGCTGGACCTTTCGCTGCGACCCGAGGGGCGGCAGGGCTCGCTGGCCCGCAGCCTCAACGCCTTCGAGAGCTACTACGGCCGCTGGGCCCAGGTCTGGGAACGTCAGGCCCTCACCCGTGGGCGCTTCGTCGCCGGTGACCCCGTCGTCGGTGCGCGCTTCCGGGAGCTGGCACAAGGTTTCCTCTGGGGCGCCGCGCTAGCCGACTCCGAGGTCCGTGAAATCCGCCTCATGAAGGCACGTGTCGAGCGCGAACGGGTCCCGGCCGGCGAAGACCCGGAGTTCCATCTCAAGCTCGGCCCTGGCTCGCTCTCTGACGTCGAGTGGACCGTCCAGCTCCTGCAGCTCCGTAGCGGCGTGAGGGCCGAGGGCACCCTCGACGCAGTGGACGCTCTCGCCGAGGCCGGCGCGCTCAACGCCGGAGACGCCCAGGTACTGGCCGAGGCCTATCGGTTTTGCGAGGAGGCTCGCAACCGGCTCTACCTAGTGCGCGGCCGGCCCGGCGACTCGCTGCCTCCCCCGGGCCACCACCTCACGACCCTGGCGCGCAGCCTCGGCATGACGGCCCCGGAACTGCGCGAGCAGTACCGCCGGCTCACCCGACGTGCGCGCCGCGTAACCGAGCGCGTCTTCTACGGGAGCGACTGAGGGCCGAACACCGCACGTGCCAAGGGTCGAAGACCGCGCGTCTGGGTACGGACCTGCCTAAACGAACAGGTCCGTCCCTCAGCCGCACGGTTCGCCCCTATGACACCTTCGGAGTCGCTATTCGAAGAGACCGCCTGCGATCGTGAGTCCCCACGCCGGGTAACCCTCCAGCCATCTTGGCAGGAGCACCAGACGAGCGGAGCCGCCGTCCAACGGCTTGGTCCCGATGGGCGAGTACGGCGGTGGTACGTAGTTTGTCCAGTAGACAGCTGGCCCGCGCGCCGACAGCTCAGCCTGCGCGCCGGCACGACCTGAGCCCATCGTGAACACACACGCCGCGGTGACCAAAATCGAAGCGGTAGCCCTAAAAGCCCAACCCGTCAAACGTCCACCTTTCAGTTTCAGGTCCGACCGAACTTCCTACCTCTCGTGGTATTTGGACCGGGTTCACCGTTCGCAGCCAACAGGTCGTGCCCGCAGCGCCATGGCCTCCGGCGGTCGCCCTGGTACCCCGAGCGCTAGAGCACTCTCACCAGCGCCCCTGTCGAGGCGTCGAGCTCGGTTACCGAAAGCTACAATCCCGGTCCCCGTAGCTGTATCACAGAGCGCTCTGTCCGGCGCGGCCTTCCAGCGCCTCCTAGCGCGACACACGTGATAGGACGCTCGCCGCCAGTGGCTTCAGGACCGCCACGAACCGCGTCACGGTGTTCAGCTTCCCTCCCAGGACTGCCGCTAGGTTGATCCCCAGCACGAGCGCGCCCTGCAGTACTGCGATCTCGGCGGCTTCTGGCCGGGCCGGCGCCAACGGGCCTTCGGGTAAGAGCAGTGCTTTAGTCCCGATACCGGTAACTTCCCGCCAACCGACGCCCTCGGTG
>DATKHZ010000004.1:0-9801 GCA_035509995.1 Acidimicrobiales bacterium
CGATGAAGTTCACTTGCCTGCGTCCCGGGGCCAGGGTACGCAACTGGCCGCGGGTGCCGAAAAGCACCAGCTCGGTGACGTTCCGAAAGTAAAACCCAACGCCGCGCCCGTCGCTGCCGCCATCCTTGCGGACCTTGTGCCACACGATGTTGGCCTTGTAGGTGAAACCCCAGTTCTCGAGGACCATCAAGCCTTCAGCCAGCAATGTGTTCGGCACCCACAGGTAGCAATGCCCCCGGGTCCCCATGAGCTCCGCAACTGGTAACCCAGCGATCTCCTTGGCGCTCATTGTCGCGTAGCGCGCCAAACGCCGGTGCTCCGGCGCCACCTTCCCTGTGCGGTTGGTGAAACGCCAGGGCGGGTCGACCAGCAGCGTACCGAAAGGCCCGCTGGCCCGTAGCTCTTTCAGGTCGGCGACGAAGTCTGGCGCCGGTGGCGGGAGATCCTCGAAGTTAGCTGTGGGTTCCCTGCCGTCCTGCGCAGCGTGGGGCATTCGTCACCTCTTGGTTCGAAGGTTGGCCGGCCATCAGCGGAAGTCTCTTGAGCGTAGGGCCGCTGACGCAGCCAAAGGCGGCAATGCCTCGATGCTGGCTGCGAGGACGTTGACCGCCCCTCCGGCCTTTTCCAATTTTCCGCGTACCAACAGGCCAGCCGCGCTAATCGCCACCCGTCTATAGCGCTCCCAGACCGCCAGGGTGCAGATGACGTTGATAAGGCCAGTTTCGTCTTCCAGGTTGACAAAAACGACCCCTTTGGATGTCATGGGACGTTGCCGGTGCGTCACCAGGCCGCCGATCGTGACCGCTGCCCCGTGGGCTAGGTGTGCCAGGCCGGCCGCGGGCACCACGCCCAGAGCGTCAAGGTCCTTTCGGAAAAGTTCGGTCGGGTAGCTGTCTGGGGACAGGCCGGTTGCCCACAGGTCGGCTCGGTTTGCCTCGACGGCGTCCATTTCCGGTAGCTGGGGGGCCTCGGCGCCCGTCACGAGCCCGGTGAGGCGCGCCGCCTGGTACTGGCGCTGCCCCGCTTGGGCGACGGGACCGTCTGGGGCCTTCTGGGGAGGTTTTTTGTCGCCTATCGCGTATTTTGCTCCCCAAATAGGGCTGGGAGGTGCATCCTGCTCGCCAGAGGCTTCCAATCCCGCGCCGGCTTGAGCAAGGGCGCCGGCGGCCCAGAGCGCCGCTCGCCTGGGCAAATGGAAACATTCGAAGGCGCCGGCCGTCGCGAGCGCCTCGGCCTGTGCAACGCTCACTCCGCTCCGGCGTACAAAATCTTCCATCCCGCTGTAGGGGCGGCCGCTGGCGATGTGCTTGGCCAGGTCGGCACCGATCGTGCGCACGTAGGAAATCCCGAGCCGCACCGCCGGGCCGGCACTCCCGTCTCCAGCACGCCCGTCCCCGGCACGCCCGTCCCCGGCACCAGTGGCAGGCTCCAGCACAGAACAATCTGCGCTCGCGTTCACGTCTGGCCGGCGAACTTCGACACCGTGGCGGCGGGCGTCGAGGACGAGGGTTTGGGGAGACCAGAAGCCCATTGGCTGGCTGTCGAGCAAGCCTGCCAGGAAGGCCGCAGGGTAGTGGAACTTGAGCCACGCCGAGGAGTACACGATGTAGGCGAAGCTCACCGAATGGCTTTCCGGGAAACCAAAATTGGCGAACGCGGCCATCTGTTCCCAGATGCGGTCGGCGACTTGGCCGGTCGCACCGTGCTGTGCCATGCCGGAATAAAAACGTGCCCGCAGGCGGGCCATGCGTTCGGCGCTACGTTTGGCCCCCATCGCCTGGCGCAATTGATCGGCCTCAGCACCGCTGAAACCGGCGACATCGATCGCCATTTGCATCAGCTGTTCCTGGAACAGCGGTACCCCGAGCGTCTTTTTGAGGCTTCGCTCGAGCAAAGGGTGCAGGTACGTCACTTTTTCGGTGAGGTTGCGCCGCCGCAGGTAAGGGTGGACAGAACCGCCCTGGATGGGGCCAGGTCGTATCAGCGCTACTTCTATTACGAGGTCGTAGAAAGTACTCGGCCGGAGCCGGGGGAGCGTCCCCATTTGCGCTCTGCTCTCGACCTGGAAAACCCCGACAGAATCTGCCTTGCAGAGCATTTCGTAGACGAGAGGGTCCTGTGGTAGCTCAGCCAGGTCGAGCTCGAGGCCGTAAAAAGCCTTTATGTGATCGACGGTTACGTGGAGCGCCGAGAGCATCCCGAGGCCCAACATGTCGAACTTTACGAGCCCAGCCCTTGCACAGTCCTCCTTGTCCCATTGCAGCACGCTGCGCTCGGCCATGCGTGCCCATTCGACTGGGCAGACCTCAGAAACGGGCCGGTCACATAACACCATGCCCCCGGAGTGGATACCCAGGTGGCGGGGGAAGTCCTGCACCTCCCGGGCAAGTCCCAGCACCGGTTCGGGTATACCGGCACCGGCCCCGGGAGTGCCAGGACTGGCCTTGGCTCCCGCGCCCGGCGTTTCGCCGCCGCCGGGTGGTGGGAGAGGATCCCAGCCTCCGAGCTGCTTGGACCAGGCGTCGACCTGGCCCTGGGAGGCCCCGAGGGCCTTGCCCATGTCCCGCAGCGCCGAACGGGGGCGGTATGTAATGACATTTGCTACCTGGGCCGCTCGTTCACGGCCGTAGCGGTGGTAGACGTACTGGATCGCCTCTTCGCGCCGGTCGCTTTCAATGTCGACGTCGATGTCCGGAGGCCCGTCCCGCTCAGGCGACAGGAACCGCTCGAACAAAAGGCCGAGCCCGACAGCGTCAGCCTTTGTTATCCCGAGCGCATAGCAAACGGCGGAATTGGCGGCAGACCCCCGGCCCTGGCAAAAGATGTTCGATTCGTTGCAAAAACGTACGATGTCCCAGACGATGAGGAAATAACCGGCGAAACCGAGCTGGTCGATCATGTCCAGTTCGTAATCGATCTGGGTGTACGCACGGGGGTGCTTCGGGGCGCTGCGTGGCCCGTAGCGGCGCTGCGCACCCTGTTCTGTGAGGTGCCTCAACCACGTCATCTCGGTGTGCGGAGGCGGGGTGGGGAACGGCGGGAGCTTCGGTGCGACCAGTTTCAGGTCGAAGGCGCAAGACCGGCCCAGTTCGGCGGCCCGTTCGACCGCCCCCGGGTAACGGGCAAAGCGGCGGGCCTGCTCGGCCCCGCTGCGCAAGTGGGCACTGGCCGCGGCCGGGAGCCACCCGTCCATGTCGTCGAGGCTGCGCCGTCCCCGGACGGCCGCCATCGCTGTGGCGAGCCGTGCCCGCCCCGGCCGGTGGTAGTGGACGTTGTTGGTGGCGACGACGTCCGCCCCGCTCTGGCAGGCCAGTTCGGTGAGGGCATCGTTGCGGGCAGAGGCGAGCGGCTCGCCGTGGTCCCAGATCTCCACCGCCACATTGGCGCGGCCAAAGTGGTGCTGCAGGAGTGCCAGTTCGGCACGGGCCGCCGATGGGCCCGAGCTGAGCAGGGCCCTTGTGACGGCGCCCTTGCGGCAACCTGTCAGCACGAGCCAGTGGCCTGCCGTTGCAGGCTCGGGTGCGTGCAGCACCTGGGGGACGGCCGACGCTGGCGTTGGGGGACGCTCCTTGGTGGCCATGGAGATAGTGGAAAGGTCCAGGTGGGCACCCGCCCCGATGGCTGCCAGGAGGGGCAAGTCGACCCGCGGGCGCCCCTTTTCCCTTCCCAATAGATGGGCGACAGAGAGCGCCTTGCACAATCGGGCGTAGCCGGTAGGGTCCCGTGCCAGCACCACCAGGTGGGTGCCCTCGGGATCGGGTACGCCGGCCTGGGCCCGGGTCAGGCCCAGGGTGACCTCGGCGCCGAAAACCGTTGGCAGGCCGGCCGTGCCCGCTGCCTCGGCGAAGCGCACCACGCCGTACATGCCGTCGTGGTCGGTTACCGCCAGTGCACCGAGACCGAGGCGCGCCGCCTCTTCGACTAGTTCCTCGGGGTGGGAAGCACCATCGAGAAAGCTGAAGTTCGAATGGCAGTGCAGCTCGGCGTAAAGGGCCCCTTCACCCACCCGGCCATACTACGAACATATGTTCGGTACGGCAAGGGCCTAGATCCGGGGAGGAGGAGGGTGAAGTCGCCGCTGGCCCCGCACCCCTCGCCAGCTCAACGTGAGGTCGCCCTCCGGGCTCGGACCGTTCAGAGGGGCTGGCGGTGGCAGTGGCATGCCCGACGCGAGAGCCGCGGTGGCTGCCTTGGGAGCGTCGGCAGTCTTGGCAGCGCCAGACGGGGCCAGGTTGGCAGGGATCCGGGCGAGCCTTGCGTCGCAGAAGGGCGGGTAGTCCCACCAGCGGGTCAAATAGGCGGCCTGGGGCGGCCGTGCGCCGGCGATGACGAGGGCAGTACCCGCCGGGAGGCTGTGCGCCTCGTCGACGGGGAGCCTGGCCTGGAGGCGAGTTGAGCGCGTCGTGCTCGCAGTTGGGCGGGCGGTCCACCACGCCGAGCTGTTCACCGAGCGGACCACCACGTCGGCCTGGCCGGCGAGACGGGACACGGCCTCCAGGGTCCTCATGTCACCGATGCCCGGCAGGAGCACCTTGGTGCCGAACAGGGAGAAAAAACCGTCGGCGGCGGGGCCCCAACGCGCTTTTGCCTGGGAGAGGTCCTGCAGGCAGGCGAGCGTGAGCAGGCCCTGGCCTCCTCCTTCGCTCACCATTGCCGGCAGGTCCGGCAGAGGGGCGACGTTCGCCACCTCGTCGAGGACCAACGTCACCGGCAGGCGCAGGGTGCCCTCGGAGGCGGAGCGATAGGTGGCGGCGCGCACCTGTTCCAGGAAGGCGACGACGACCGGCGCCATCAGCGCCTGGTAGCGGGCGGGCGCGCACACGTAGATGGTGTCGGCGCCGCAAGCGAACCGGGAGGGGTCGAAATTGGGCCGGTCTGCCAGTTCGAGCGCCCGCGAACTGCGGTAAGCCGATAGCGCTCCTGCCGTAGTCGAAAAGATGCCGCTTCGTTCTCGCTCCTCGGTGGCAAGTATGCCGGCGAGCACGTCGACTGCTATCTCTGCCCCGCCGTCGGCGTTCCCCGCCCTGGCGAGCAGGGCCATAGGCGTGTGGAGGTCGTGGCGCAGTGCCCAGCTGAGGACCTGGCGGATGCCGCCACCGGCTATGGCCGATGCGTGCAGCATGGGTGCTAGAAGTGCTTCGGCTCGTTCGGTCCAATGCGCGCTCTCCCCGAAGGAGCCGTAGGGGCGGGCTGCAGCCGTCATGACCCTCGCTGTCACGAGAGCCTCCTCCCAGGAAACAGAGGCCTGTACCGGTGACCACCTGACCAGGTCGGCCCCCGGGGGTAGCCCTACCGTCCCGGTCGGGTCCAGGAGCCAGCAACGCCCGAGCTGCGAGCGGCTGGCAAGCGTGGCCTGCAGCACGTCTGGCTTGGTGGAGGTGACGAGGACCGGCCCCGGAGCGGCCAGCACGTTGGGGACGACGAGCGTGGAGGTCTTGCCCGAGCGGGGCGGCCCGAGCACGAGCATCGCCTGTTGGGCGCCGGCCCAAATGAGCCGGCGGCCGTCGGTGCCGACGTAGAGCTCGGGACCGTTGACCGCCAGGTTGGCCTGCAGTTGTCGGAGGCTGATCGCGGGAGCCCAGCTCATTGGCGGTCTCGGCCTTGAGTGATCAGGCCCAGCACACTTTGATGATATGTCATACCTTGTCATATCTTTAGGCGCGGTTTGGCAGAGCCCGCAAGGTCAGCGTTCCGTTAATGCTGGCGTTAATGGTGGGGTGTTACCCTCCGCCCCGTGACCGAGCGCCCGCTCAAGATCCTTTATCTGACGCCTGAGTACCCTGGTGAGACCATCTCGGGAGGGCTCGGCACCTATACCGCCACCATGTCGCGAGGGCTCGCCGGCATCGGTCACGAAGCCCATGTGTTGGTCTGCACGCCCGGGTTGGCACGGCGAGATACGACGGTCGAGGGCGTGTCCCTCCATTTTCGCCCGGTCCCCGGGCTTCGTTGGTCCCGGCACCTGCCAAGCTTTTGGTCTACCCGCTGCCGCCTCGCCACAGCCACGGCCTTTCTGAACGAGTACCGAGGGCTCGGGCGCACGTTCGATGTAATCCAAGCCTCGGAGTACATGGCCCCCGCGCTCAGCTTGGCGCGGTTGGCGCCGGCGCTCGTTGTCCGCCTATCCGCTCCGGCATCGCTCATCCTCGAGTGCGACGGGCTGCCGCTCGGGAGAGACAACATCTGGGCCGACAAGCTCGAACGGCGGGCGGCGCAACAGGCGGACATAATTGTTTCCCCGAGCCATCTGCTGGAGAGCCGTCTCCGCGGCAGCGGTTGGTTGGACGAGCGGCCTGTCGTGGTGGTGCACAGCCCGGTGGCGGCCGACGCCTGGCGCGGCCTCCCGCCGCCAGACCGGACTGGACCGACGGTCCTCGCCGTGGGCCGGCTCGACCACGCTAAAGGCGTGGACGTGCTCATCGTCGCCATGGCCAAGCTGAGGGCGGACGTCCCGGGTTTGCAGCTGGTTTTGGCCGGCCGTGCAGCCGGGCGCACGAAGGGCCAGACCTATGCCGACTTCCTCGCCGAGCGGGCCGCCAACCTGGGTGTGGCCTACACCTTCGTTGGCCAGCGGGGACCAGTCGAACTGCGCAATTTGTACGGGGGGGCGAGGGTAGTTGCGATGGCCAGCCGGTTCGACAGCTGGGGCAACGTGGCGATGGAGGCCTTGGCGGCGGGCCGTCCGGTCGTGTGCACGACTGGCACCGGTGCCTCCGAGCTGGTTGGCCGATTAGACCCGGCGGCGGTCGTGCCCGTCGATGACCCCGCCCGGCTGGCCGAGTCCCTGCGGCGTTACCTGGTTTCCCCTGCGCTAGCCGCCGACGTAGGGCAACGGGGCCGCGATCTGGTGACTGCGGAGCTCTCGCCGGCCGGCGTTGCCCAGAGGATGGAGGCTGTGTACGAGGAGGCGATCGCGAAGCGCACCTCGCTTGGCCCTCGGCGCACGTCCGGCAAGAGCCGTCGTTTGGGGCACTTCCCGAGCCGGGTGTAGCCGCCTAAATCATCGCCGGCCGCCGCTAACTTTTGGACATGGTCCGCCGGCACCTCTGGGTCAGGGGCAGAGTTCAGGGAGTCTGGTACCGAGGTAGTTGCGCAGAACAGGCTCGGGCGCTCGGTATCTCCGGTTGGGCACGCAACCTTCCCGACGGTCGTGTTGAGATAGTTGCCGAAGGCGACCCCGAATCGGTGGACAAGCTCGTCGAGTGGTGCCGCCACGGCCCGCCGGCCGCACGCGTGACCGCGGTGGAGCTCCGCACCGAGGAGCCAGAAGGCCTGAGCGGTTTCGTCGTCAGCTGACCGGACCTCTCCTGTCCCGCATGTCGTGTAATAGGGATAAGGATTTGCATAGAATCTACAGATCTAGTAGAATACTGTGCCCAGTAGGCCCGCGGGCTCGACCAGGAGGGAACCAAATGTTGAAACGTGCTACCGCTGTGGCGTTGGTGCTGCTTGTACCCATCGCAGGCGGCGCATGCGCAAGCGCGCAGGCACAGAACGCGGCGGCTGCCCACCATGGGAACAAGCCCAAGCCGAAGCCCAAGCCTGTCCAGGTCGCCGTCACGCTGAACGGCGCTGGGGCCAACTCGATCGACCCGTTCTTCTCGTCGGTCTTCTACTACTACCACCGGACCTACCCGAAGGTCACGGTCAATTACGACCCGGCAGGTAGCAGCGTCGGTATCAGTGACATCCAGCAGGGCACCGTCAACTTCGGCGACTCGGAAATCCCGATGCAGCCAAAGGACCTGGCGTTGGCAAAAGGGACGGTGCTCCAGGTACCGGTGGATCTCGGCGGGGTTGCGATCAGCTACAACATCCCCGGTGTACAGAGCGGCCTGAAACTCGATGGCCCGACCCTGGCCTCGATCTTGGACGGGACAATCGTGAACTGGGACAGCCCAGTGATCGCAGCCGAAACCGGCGACAACACCCTGCCTAACCTGCCGATCGTGGTGGTCCACCGGGCCGACAGCGCCGGACCGAGCTGGGATGTCGACGACTACCTGATCCAGACTGCTCCAGCTTGGGTGCAGATTATCGGTACAAAAAACCCTTCCAAGACCTGGCCGATCACAGGTTATGGCCTCGGCGAGCAACTGAACAGCGGCGTCGCTACGTACATCGCTCAGACCAAGGGTGCCATCGGCTACGTGGAGTACGGCTATGCCCTGAAAGCAGGCTTCACCAATGCAGCGGTCCTGAACAGTTCCGGAGCGTACGTCGTGCCCTCTGCACCGAGCATTGCTTCTGCTGGGAGCTATGCGAAGGACCTCAGCTCGAGCAATTTCTCAATCATCAACGAACCGGGCGCAATTACGTACCCAATTGCCAACTTTAGCTGGACACTGTTGTACCAGAAGCAGTCGAACACCGCCGTGGGCGAGGCCTTGCAAGCACTTTTCAACTATGTCGTCACGACGGGACAGGCCCTGGCTGCCGGCCTCGGCTATGCCCCGTTGCCCGTTAATGTCGTTGCTATTGCCCGGGGGACGCTAAGGCAACTGGAAACGTCGACTGGTAAATCGCTGCCAAGTTAGGGATAAACGCTGGACGAAATGCCAAGCACCTCCGCCACCACGGGGAGGCAGGCAACTCTAGAGACGACTGGTTTGGGCCGTCAGGGGCCGGAGCTACTCCACTCGGGAGAGCGCTCGGGTCTTGCACCTGGCGGCCCATCGCCAGTGGTTTCTTTCGACGCGCCCGACGTTCGCGCCATACTTGCGGGCAAGCAGGCGTGGCGAGGGGGGCGTGGTTATGCGCCGGCCCGCTGGTTGGGGGCCGCCGTTTTCGCAGCGGTCGTAATCGCCATCGCGCTCAGTATCGCCACCGGCTCGGCGAAGGCATTCGCCCATTTCGGGCCCGGCTTCGTGTGGTCGGGTACGTATTCGCCGGACATAACTGGCTCCGGAGCGGGCGTGCTGGTAGTCGGCACCGTCGTGACCACAGCGGTTGCTATCGCGATGGCTGCACCCATCGGCTTGGGAGCGGCGATCGCGTTGGCCGAGCTCGTCCCCTCCAAATTGGCGGCGATAGCAACCACCCTCGTCGAATTGTTAGCCGCCGTCCCGAGCATCGTGGTCGGTCTGTGGGCGCTGCTGGTCCTGTCCCCTTTGTTCAGGAGCCACGTGGAGCCTTTCCTGCACTCCCTGCCAGTGCTCGGCGGCCTGTTGTTCGGGGGGCCCGACTACGGCCCCAGCATCTTGCTCGCGGCCCTGGTCCTGTCGATCATGATTCTGCCGACGCTGGTGTCCCTTTCGCGCACTGCGTTGCGCGCTGTCCCGTTGGCCGACCGGGAAGCCGCCATGGCACTCGGTGCCACCCGCTGGCAGGTCGTCCGCAAGGTTGTGTGGCCGGCGGCGCGGCCCGGCATAGCGGCGGCCGTTACCCTCGCCGTCGGCCGGGCTTTGGGCGAGGCGATCGCCGTTGCGCTGGTGATCGGCAACGAGCCGTCCTGGCCACATTCTCTGGTAGGACCGGGTGCCACGCTTGGTTCCGCGATAGTGAACCAGTTCGCAGAAGCACAGCCAGGGCTCGGGGCGAGCTCGGTTATCGCCCTAGGCGCGGTGCTGTTCGTCCTGACCGTGGTTGTCAACATAGGCGGCCAGGCCCTGCGCCGAGCTGGTAGGTCTTCAGGGCCCCATAGCTACGCCGTGCCAGTGCCGGCCCCCGCCGCTCAGCCGGGCGTCGGCCCGGCCGCTCAGCCGGCCGTGGGCCCGACCGCGACGACCGTCGTGCCGGGTATGTCCGCGAGCGTCGGCCAAGCCGGCACGTTGGCGGCCTCCGGCGGGGGCGCTGGCGCGA
>DATKHZ010000005.1:0-8621 GCA_035509995.1 Acidimicrobiales bacterium
GTGAACGTCAACGGCGGCGCGATCGCTCTCGGCCACCCGGTTGCCATGTCAGGCACTCGACTAGCTCTGACTGTCCTCTACGAGCTAAGGCGCCGGGGTGGGGGCCATGCCATTGTCAGCCTCTGTGGTGGTGGTGGGCAGGGTGACGCCCTCCTGCTGCGCTCGGTGCCCTGAACTGCCAGGGCTATTTGATCGCGTTCAGCGGGGGCCCCAGCTCAGTACGTAAGTCGGGTCCGATGCATACCGCGCCGCGTCGCTCAGCATCAGTGGCCCGAACGTGTCGACCATCACCGCCACTTCCTCGGTGTGGTCAGCGTGCATGGACGCCTCGACGCTGCCCGGCTGGGGCCCGTGCACGAAGCCGGCTGGGTGGAGGGTCATCGAACCCGCCTCGATGCCCGAGCCGGCACGGCTCATGAAATCGCCGCTCACGTAGAAGATCAGTTCGTCAGAGTCGACATTGGCGTGGTGGTATGGGATCTTGACGGCCCCTTCCCCGAAATCGTAGGGCCGGGGGACGAAGCTGCAGACGACAAAGCCAGGCCCCTCGAAGGTCTGGTGCACCGGGGGCGGCTGGTGGAAGCGCCCGACGATGGGTTCGAAGTCGTTGACGGAGAAGGCAAACGGGTACAGCGAACCGTCCCAACCGACGACGTCGAAGGGGTGCCATACCTGGCGGTGCAGGCTGAACCCCGCACGGCTTGCAACCAGTACGTCGACGTCGGTGTCCTCCACCAGCATCGGCGCCGCGGGCACGCGGAAATCACGCTCGCTGTAGGGGGCGCCCTCCCTCAACTGGCCCCGCTGGGTGAGGTAACGGGCCGGGAGGTCAATGTGGCCCCTCGCCTCGAGCACGAGGCCGCTGAGGGGCCCGGCGCCGTGGTCTGGCACGATGCGGTGGGTCGTCGAGGTGGGGACGAGCACGTAGTCGCCGGGGCCAGCGTCCATTGCCCCGAAGACGGTCTCCACGACGGCCCGGCCGGATTGCACGAAATAAAGTTCATCGCCCCGGCTGTCGCGGAACAGCCCGCTGGCCGCCTCGGCGGCGAAGTAATTGATGGTGACAGTTTCACTGGAAAAAAGGGCGACCCGTCCCCTCACCGCGTCAGCGGTCGCGCCCGCGCCGCTCAGCTTCCCGGTGCGGACGTGCCAGGGGGTGAGCGGGTGGTTGGTGTGCATCTGCGGCTGTTCGACTTCGACGGCCTCCACCGAAGAGAGGGCGCTCGGCGAGTGGCGGTGGTACAGCAGCGAAGAGGCGCCGCTGAAGCCCTGCTCTCCCATCAGCTCCTCGGCCAGCCGCCCCCCGTCGGCCCCATAAGACAGCGTGTGCCGCTTCCGAGGGACCTCGCCTACCGACACGTACCTCATTTCCTGACCACTTCCTCTCTCGCCCCGTCAGCAACATCATCTGCCACCGTCCGGCCGCCAGGCGAGACCACACGACCTCGTACCTCGCCCAGTGAGACCCATCCGGGCTCGCCCCGCGTCCCGCACCAGCCCCGTATGACTACCTCGTCGCCGTCTTCCAGCCATGCTCGGGTCGAGCCGTCGTCCAGGAAGAGGGGCTCCCGGCCCCCCGATGTCAGCTCCATCAGGCTGCCCGCGCTGGCGGGCTCGGTGCCGGAAATGGTGCCGGTGGCGAACAGTTCGCCCGTGCGCGTTGCCGCCCCATTGACCGTGAGGTGGGCCATTTGCTGGGCCATCGACCAGTAGAGGCCGGCCGCCGTCGTGGTGCTGATCACGGTCCCATTGAGCGACAGTTCGAAGTTGACATCGAGCCCGCGCGGCTCGGGCACCCTGAGGTACGGTGCCGGATCCGGGGCCTGGACCGGCCCGGCCACCCGGTAGGGCCTGAGGGCCTCGAGCGGCACGAGCCAGGGTGACACCGAGGTGGCGAAGGATTTCCCCAGGAACGGCCCGAGCGGGCGGTACTCGAAAGCCTGGATATCGCGAGCGCTCCAGTCGTTGACGAGGACGACGCCGAACACGTGCTCGCCAGCGCGCCCGGCCGCCACCGGCTCGCCCCTTGGGTTGCCTACCCCGATCACGAAGCCCAGCTCCACTTCGACGTCGAGGCGCCGGGTCGGCCCTTGCTGGGGGCTCCCTTCTGCAGCGATGATGCCGGCCGGCCGAGGCACGGCCTCCCCGCTGACGACCACAGTCGCCGAACGGCCGTGGTAGCCGATGGGGAGGTGGCGCCAGGCCGGTGGCAGCGGGTCCTCGCCCGGGCGCAGCAACCGGCCCATGGCCACCACGTGTGCCTCGCATGAATAAAAGTCCACGTAGTCAGCCACCTCGAAGGGGAGCACGAGGCGGGTCTCGTCCCTTGGCCGCAGGACGGCGGCAGGCAGGTCTCCCAGGCGCCCCCTGAGCCACCGCCGCGCCGCTGTCCAGGCTGGGGGCCCGAGGGCCATCAACGCATTCAGGGACCCGGAGGCAAAGATGTCGGGGTCGATGGCTACGCCAGCGCCGTCCGCCAGGAAACCCTTGTCTCGGTCCCGGTCGTGGAGGGCCAAGGCGGCCAGGTCGATGACCTCATCGCCGTAGGCGACGACGGCTCGGCCCTCCTCGTCGACGCCGTAAGGGAGGTTCTCGGGGCCGAACCCGCCGTAAGGGCCCGGCCCGTCGGCCCACTGGTGGGGGAGTGCTTCCAGCGCCGGCCTGGTGGGGACCGACGAGCGCTTTCTATCCGTCACAGGTTGTGGCGCCGTGCCTGCTCGCGCTCTATAGCTTCGAAAAGGGCTTTGAAGTTACCCTCCCCGAAGCCCTTGGCCCCTTCGCGCTGGATGATCTCCATGAAGATCGTGGGCCGGTCGACCAGGGTCTCGCTGAAGATCTGAAGGAGGTACCCGCCGCTGTCCTTGTCGACCTCGATCCCGAGGCGCTCGAGCTCCTCCCAGGGGAGGTCGAACTCGCTGCAACGTTGACGGGCTTCGTCGTAGTAGGCGGGCGGCATGTCCAGGAACCGTACCGAGCGCCCGACCATTGCGCTCACCGCCTTGGTGATGTTACGGGTAGCCAGAGCGATGTGCTGGACCCCGGGACCGCGGAAGGACTCCAGGTACTCCGTTATCTGGCTCTTGCGCAACCCGGGCGCCGGCTCGTTTATCGGCATCACGATCCCGGTGTTGTTGTGCAGAACGGTCGACCGCAGCGCCGAGTACTGCGTCGTGATCTGCGCGGCGTCGAAGTGCATCATCTCCTCGAAGCCGAGCACGTCCCGGTACCACGCGACCCAGTCGTCGAGCCGTCCCTCCTCGACGTTGCCGACGACATGGTCGATCGAACGCAGCCCCACCTCGGCGCCCCGCCAGGCGGAAGGCAGCCGGTCGGCAGCGAAGGAGGGCGCCCAGCTGTCATGCCAGCCCGACCGGTCGACAAAGACGTGATTGGTCTCGCCGTAGGTGGCGATGGCCGCGGTGGTGATAGAGCCGTGCTCGCCCTCCACCGTGGACGGTTCCGTCACGACTCGCGCACCTCGACGCTCGGCTGCCTCCAGCGCCGCCGCCGGGTCGGCGACCGCCCATGCGAGATTGCGCACGCCGTCGCCATGAGTGAGCACGTGCCGGGTGACCTCCGACTCGGGCGACAGCCCCGCAGTGATGACGAAGCGGATGTCGCCTTGGCGCAACAGGTAACTTACCTGGTCCCGGGAGCCCGTCTCGGGCCCGGAGTAGGCAGCTACCTCGAAGCCGAAGCCTCCGCACAGCCACGCGGTGACGGCTCGCGCGTTGCCGACCCACCATTCCAGGTGGTCCCAACCGAGGATCTGGTCGGCGACTGTGGGCCGGGTGGTACCTGTAAGGGAAGCCGAAGTCGGTGCAATTGTCATGCCTGATGCCTACGCCTTATCGGCACCTACGTCAACAGGTCTCATGGAGAGTGAGCAATCTGATCAGTGGTCCCGCCCTACACTGAGCAAATATGCAAACCTCCGAGCTCGATAGCGTCGACTTTCGCTTACTCAAGGCGCTGGAGGCCTCCCCTCGGGCCGGCATGCTGGCCTTGGCGCGCGAGGTGGGTGTGGCACGCAACACGGCGCAGGCACACCTCGACCGCCTGCTCGCCGCTGGCGTCATAACCGGGTTTGGGCCCGAGGTCGACCTGAGGCGTGTCGGCTACGCCGTTTCGGCGTTCGTCAACCTGCAGATCTCTCAGGGGCGCAGCCGGATCGTGGGCGAGGCCCTGGTCGCCGTGCCCGAGGTGATCGAAGCCTGGATGACGACGGGCCCCTCAGACCTCATCTGCTGGATCGTCGCCCGGGACAACGACCACTTGGGCGAGCTGATCGCCACCCTCCTCGAGATCCCCGGGGTCACGCGGACCACGACTTCCCTGATGCTGGCCACGCCGATACCCTCGCGCAAGCTCAACCTGGTCACGGGGGCTGCCGCGCTCAGCCGTCCAGCCGGTCGAACTCTTCCAGGATGAACATCGTCTGGGTCGACCGAACGCCTGCCATGGTCTGCAGGTGTTCGAGCACAACGTCGCGCAACGTCTCGACGTCCGCTACCCGCACCAGGACAACGAAGTCAAAGCCCCCCGCCGTCAGCGCAACGTAGCGCGCCCCGGGCAGATGGCGCAGCTCGGCCAGGACCTCGCGCCACGAGTGCTGGTCTGCGTTGACGACCACGAGGGCGGCCACACCGAGCCCGAGGCGTCGTGGGTCGGTGCGTACCGTGAACCCTGTGATCGCGCCGCTTGAACGCAACCGGCCCAGTCGCTGGTAGGCGTTGGCCCGCGAGATCCCGGCCCGTTCCGCCAGGTCGTTGACCGAGCGCCGCCCGTCCTCACGCAGCAGGTCGACGAGCCGGCGATCGGTGGCGTCGATGACCACGACGGAACGTCCAGCCTCTAGCGTCTCAGGCTCGCTCATGTGGACAGATTGTAATCTAAAGGCCCCAGTATCAACATTGCTTCCCAATTATCCGCCGCGACCATTTCTGGAGTCTTGGCAGGAGGCAAAATAAGAGACGAACTGCACCCAGGGGGAGGTTCCCATCGATGGGCACCGCTAGCGGCTATTCACCTGTCATCGAGTCGGCCGACGGGCTGCGGGTCGTCCTAGGCCAGGACCACCCCGGTTTCGCCGACCCGCACTACCGCCGGCGCCGGGACCAGATCGCCTCTGTCTCCGCCGGCTGGAAGCCGGGTGAGGCCGTGCCGACCGTGGAGTACAGCGATGTGGAGCACGATGTGTGGCGGACGGTGGCCCAGGAGCTGGTCGTCAAGCACCAGAAGTACGGTTGCCGGGCTTATGTTGAGGCAACAGAGGCGCTCGACCTGCCCAAGGACCATGTGCCTCAACTCGCCGAGGTCACGGCCCGGCTAGAGCCCCTGACCGGCTTCCGGTACCTGCCCGTGGCGGGTCTGGCGCCGCTCCGGGCTTTCTACGGGTCGTTCGCCGGGCACAGCTTCTTCTCGACCCAGTACCTGCGGCACCACTCCGTCCCGCTGTACACGCCTGAGCCTGACATCGTGCACGAGGTGATCGGGCACGCGAACCAGCTCGCCCACGCCAACTTCGCCGCTATCTATGAGCAAGTGGGAAAGGCCGTCGCCCGCACGGTCTCCCCCGACGCGCTGGCGTTCATGTCACGGGTTTTCTGGTTCACGTTGGAGTTCGGCGTCGTGACCGAGCGCGGCGAGCCGAAGGCCTACGGGGCCGGCATCCTTTCCTCTTTCGGTGAGCTGGAAGCTTTCCAGCAGGCCGAGATCCGGCCGATGGACTTCGCCGAAATGGGCACCACAAGTTACGACATCACCCGTTACCAACCGGTGCTGTACTCCGCCCCGTCGTTTGAGGCGCTGTGCGACGAGCTCCAAGCCTTCTTCGCCACCTACGACGACACCGCCTACGAGCGGCTGACCGGGTGTGCGCAGGCTGAAAAACATGCCCGATCTACTTTCGCATCGTAGAAACGGCCAGAAAACCTCGGCATGACGGGGGGCCGTCTTCGATCGTCCCATCTCGGGCGTCGGCGACACCTTCACCATGAAGATGCATCGGCTCGGTCGCGACTACCTCATGGTCAACCATGTAGTGGAGTTCGAGCCAGATCGCCGCATCTTTTGGGAACCCGCTCCGGGAGACCTACCTACGGCTCGCGGTGATCCATCCAAAGTCGGCATCCCCGCGGGTTACCGCTGGGGCTACACCCTCACCCCGAACGGCGGCGACGCCACCATCGTCACCGAGGTCTTCGACTGCGGCCCGGAGGAAATGCGTCAAACCATGCTTCGCGAGGGCGGGAATTGGATCAACGGGACCAATTCGGTGCTTGAATCCATGACGGCCAGCCTGGAGAGGCTCGACGAGATGAGCACCGGGTAGGACCGCCGCCGGCCCGCCGGTCTCCTCGAAGGGCTAGCACTCAAATCAACTACTCGATCTTCCAAGAGCGCATAACGGATGCATAATCGCTCGCCAGATCGATATGCTCGACCCCCTGGGCTTCTCGCTCTCCGTCTGGCGCATCTCTATTCGGAAAGCGAGTAAAACTGCGCCAAGCGCGCAGCGAAAGTAGAAAAGTGGAACAGACGGTGGGTCGAAACGCTCCGTCTGGCGCGAGTTTTACACGATGAGGGCGCCTAGGGCGCCTAGGGGTGCCGAGGGGACTGTGCGGTAAGCCCGCTCGACGCCGTCGTCCCTATCCAGCAGCCACAGCGTCGGCGGAACTTGGCGAGTTCGGTGATCACCTCTACGGCTCGGAGGCGGTCGCCAGCCCAGGCGCTCGGCTCGGTGGGCCAATTACGACCCCACTTCGGTGACACTTGTGACGAGCGCCTTCGGCGCGATCGTCTCCGCGTTCGCTACTCGGTGGGCCCGGGCCACGCCCCCAACGCGAATTTCACATCGGTAGAACTCAGTATGCACCCTCGGCGCTCTTGGGCGCCCAAAGCCCTAGCTCGAGAGCCATCGGGTTGTGCTCCACGTGAGGAGGGAGGTCAAAGACCATAGTGGAGCGCTGGCCCGCCTCGTATTCCGGCCAACCGGGGGACATGCATTTGGCGAAGGAAACAAAGGACGAATGCATGGCGTCGGCCAAGACCTGGGGCGGGTCGCTGCCCGCCAAGGTCCATCCCTCGACTTCTAGGAGGTCAAAGGCGAACGGCAGGTCGAGGGCGTGGACAGACAACCCCGCAAAATCCCCGTCGGAGGGCGCCCAGCGGAACTCGTAGGCGAAACCGGTGCCTCCTGCCTTGTGCCACGACTCGAGCAGACGGTGGAGGGGCACGCGGAACCCACGGTCGGTCTTCACTTGCCCCGCAATGTCGGCCGCGGTGTCCGATTGATGGAGCGCGAGGTACTGGTCGACCAAGTCGGGCGGCGCCCCGGTCCGCCGAAGTGAGCCCTCCAACAGTTCCCGAGTGAGCCAGTGGTCGCCCCGCATGAGCGCCGTGTACTCGTCGGAGGTCATGCCCACCAAGAGCGCAACGTGCTTGTTGGCCGGGGAAGAGGCGGCCTGCATGACGGTCTCGGTCATGACCTCGCCATCTACGACGGGGGCAAAGGGCAGGTAAGGCCCTTCGAGGGAAACATCGAGCACTGCCGCCTTGTCCTTGTTGCGGGACCGTGCGTCCAGCACATAGGCCTGTGCCTTAAGCAGATCCTTGTCGGGAAGCTGCTCGAAGTCGTGGCTGGTCAATTTGACGTCCGCGGCAGCGGCCATGCCAATAGCCACTTCCTCAGCCTTTTGAACGCTTTTCTCCAACTCGGCCGACCCGCTCATGCAGATGGCGCCGCGGAACAAGCTACGAGCACGCGGGACCGCCAGCAGGGTGGCGCATGCGCCACCCCCGGATGACTGGCCGGCGATGGTCACCTTTGAGGCGTCCCCGCCGAAGGCGCTGATGTTTTCGTGTACCCACTCCAGGGCGGCCACCCAGTCGAGCACGCCGCGATTGGGCGGCGCGTCCGGCAGTAGGAGGAAACCCTGGGCGCCGAGGCGGTAGTTGATGCTGACAAGGACAACTCCATCCCGGGCGAACTTTTTCCCGTCGTACCAGCGAGAGGCATTGCAGCCCGCGGTGTACCCGCCTCCGTGGACCCAAAAGAACACTGGGAGGCCAGCCGGCCCGAGCGTAGGCGTGAACACGTTGAGGTTGAGGCAGTCTTCGCCCGCCCGCATCGGTTCACGGGCGATGATGCCACCCTGCTCGACCTGGAGGGCGTTCGGCCCGTACTGCCTGGCGTCCCGGACGCCGTCCCAGGGTCGTGCCGGTTGGGGCGCGGAGAACCGTCCCGTCTCCGCCGGAGGCCGGGCGTAGGGGATACCTAGGAAGCGGAAGCCGTGTTCAGTCGCGCCACCCCTGACGCGGCCTTGTTGGGCCCTTACAACGACATCGCCCATTGTTGATCACCTCTCATGGTGCTACCAGCTCTGGTGGAGGGGTCTCGCTCTATGCGAGGTCGAAGCGGTCATTGCTCATGACCTTGTCCCACGCCGCCACGAAGTCACTGACGAATGTCTCCCCGGCGTCGTCGGTTGCGTAGAACTCAGCGATAGCCCGAAGCTCCGAGTTGGAGCCGAAGGCGAGGTCGACGGCCGTCGCCGTCCACTTGACGGCACCGGAACTTCGATCGTGCCCCTCGTAAACGTTCTCCTCGTCGGCGGACG
>DATKHZ010000006.1:0-7012 GCA_035509995.1 Acidimicrobiales bacterium
GTCGAGAACATGCTCTTGTAGATCGCATAACCGATGGGGACGAGGAAGAACAGGACGAAGGCGGCACAGAAGGGCCCCAGGAACTGCGCCGCAGTGACGCCCCAGCGAGTGCGGAGCAGCAGGCCTCTCCTTCGGCCCGCATGCTCGGCACTCGCTGCCTGGACAGTGCTCACACCAGCGCTCTTGTGGTTATGGACGGGCTATTTCGTTATGACTGTCACGCCGAGGCTCTTGAGATTTGCGGCAGCCTCCGCCTGGGTCTTTTCGAAAGCGGCGGCAATGGTGGTAGAGCCGTTCATTGCGCCGGCGAGGTTATCTCCGAGCTCGTTGGTCACCGCGAGCATATTGGGCGCCCACTGGAAGTTCTCGTTTACGCCTGCGGAGGCCTTACGGAACACCTCGAGGACCCGCTGGCCGCCGAAGTACGGGTACGCAGTACTGACAATCGGAGTGCTGTTATAGGAGTTGGCCCCGGCGAGCTCAGGGTCGATACCACCAAACGACGCCTCGATGCCAGCCGTGCTCTCACCCAGCCATTCGGAAAAGACCGCCGCCGCATAGGGGTGCTTCGTCCCGGCCATGACCGCTATAGCCGACCCGCCCGAGTTCCCGTCCACGACGGTGCCTGCGTTCCACTGCGGGACAGGGGCAACGGCCCAGTCGCCCGAAGATTTAGGGGCATTGTCCTTCATTACGTCAGGCATATACGCGGGCACGACCATCGTGGCAATCGTCCCGGCGTCCCAAGCTGAGTATATGGCCGGCGTGAAGGGCAAGGCGGTCGAGTTGATCACCCCGTCCTTCACCAGGGTGGTCCAGTAGTTGGACACTTTCGTCATTTGTGGACTGTCCATGTCGAAGATGAAGGAGTTGCCTGAGTAAACAAACGGCCTCGCCCCCGCCTGCCAATCGAGCGCGATAAACGTAGCTTGGTCCTGGCTCGTCAGATCTGTCCATTTGACCGAGGGGTCGGCCGCCTTGAGCTTCAGAGCGTCCGACATGTACTGCGCCCATGTCGTCGGCACCGGCAGGTTGTACTTCGTGAAAATGTCCTTTCGGTACACCAGGGCGAGAGGCTCGACGTCCTGAGGCACTCCGTAGATTGCATTTGTCCCGATGCTGACCTGGTTGATCTCCCAGCTCGGGAACTGGCTCTTGATGTCCTTCACCGCCGCACAAGCGGAGATATCCTGCAGCCCGTTCTGCAGACGGAAAGCGGGCATGACCTCGTACTCGAGCATTGCGACGTCGGGTACTTTGTGCGCGGCGAGGTCGTTGAAGAGGTTTTGGTAGTCACGAAAGGTGGTGAGCTCGAATGTCACGTGGATCGACGGGTGCGTCGCGTTGAACGCCTTTACGGCCCCTGCGAAGTCCGTGTTCCAGGCGGCGTAGGTGATGTTGACTACGCCCTTCTCGGGCGCACACGCGGGCTGCGCATTCGTCAACTTGGGAGCTCCCATCGATACGGACCCGAATGCGGGCAACCCTGCGACCAGCAGGGCAACAACGGGTGCGGTTAGCAGGGCTCGACTTTTTCGCATTGCTTTTCCCCTTCTCGTCGATGTGGTACGGCCGCGGGACCCCGCCGCCGTACCTCTGAACTGTTCCGGATCGGTGGTCTGTGACGGCTGGGTCGGAGCGAGGAACAAGCTCGAGGAGACGGCTGCGGCCGCCGGTGCTCTCCGTAGGGCGGCGTTGAACGGCAGCTTCTACCGTGCGGTATGTCAAAGCGATTGGACCGGAGCATGCTGCTCATGCAATGCCGCACGACGGTCCAGGCGACGATGGTCTGTTTGTCCCCAATGTTCCCACTTCTGCGGTTGGGCAGCTCTTCGGCTACCAGCTCTTGGAGTGCCAAGACGTAACGTAACTGACAATGACACCATTGTCAAGGAGAGGGCGCGACGGCCTACCATGGCGACTATCAGGCTCGCGGGACTATAGGATGCGGCGAACTGGCCGAGGCACCGCATGGTGCGCCGCTGGTTGTCGGCAGCAGGTTGTTGTCGGCAGCGCTGCCCACGGACGAGGCCTGTGGTATTAGCACGAGGTTCGTATGGCTAACACACCAGTCCGGAGGCACAGCACCGTGAGCAGCCAACCCGTGAACCAACGCGAACTGCGGACTAAAGCGACGAGGGATGCCCTATTGGGTGCCGCGCGCGAAGAGCTGCGAAAACGCGGGTACGCCAACGCGACCGTCGCCGGCATCGTCAAGCGGGCTCGTCGTGCGCACGGCACCTTCTACCTCTACTTCCCGAACAAGGAGGCTGTGTACGCCGTCCTCCTCGACGACATGTGGAGCGACTTGAAAGCCCAGGGACGCGCTATCTGGAACCCTGACGAGCCGATGCTGAGCGTGACCGCCACTATCCAACGGTTCATAACCGCCTATGGGGACAACCTCGACCTCTGGGAGCTCGCTGAGGACATGTCCGCAACCAACCCACACTTCCTGAAGCTGCGGATCGAGCACCACCACCTGCTGGCACGCAAGATCCGAAGCGGGATCGAAGGGTCGATCGACGCCGGCAACGTTGCCGGGCTGGACCTCGACGTCCTCGCCAATATCCTGGCGGGCATGCTCGAGGCGGCCTGTCGGGTGAACTTCCGCGAGGGGCTCAAGCGCGACGTCGATGTGCTGACCGACCATGTCGCCACGGTATGGGGACGGGCGCTCGGCTACGTCACCGTCGAACCTCACCGCCGGCCGGACGAGCTACTTGCTAAACCCTGACGTCAGCGTCATAATTCCTACTGACCACAGTAGGAGGGACATCCTGGCTTCCGACGACGAGCTTGCTTACGTGGGTGCGACCACGGTGGCCAACCCTCAGGAGACCCGCGGCGAGCTCCTCGTGGAACAACGTGGCGCAGCACTGTGGGTCACCTTGAACCGCCCCTCGGCCCTTAACGCATTGGACCTGGAGATGGTCCATGGGATCGGGGTGGCGTTGGACCTGGCCGAAACGAGCCCGGACATTCGTGCGCTTATCATCACCGGCAGCGAGAGGGCGTTCTGCGCAGGTGCCGACCTCAGGCTCCTGGACCGAGCCGGCCCCGGACTGGCGACCTTCCTCCACTCGGTGGGTGACCTGTTCTGCCGGATCGAGTCGGCGCCGCTACCCGTGATCGCCGCCGTGAACGGGCTTGCCGTGGCCGGCGGGCTGGAGCTCGTCCTGTGCTGCGACCTGATTTTCGCCGCCGAGACGGCCCGTTTCGGCGACGGGCATGCCAACTACGGGCTGTTGCCCGGCGGGGGGGCGTCTGTAAGGCTGCCGCGTAGGGTGGGTGTTAGCTTGGCCAAGGAGCTTCTCTTCACCGGCGAGCTCGTACCCGCCCAGTCATTGGCCTCTTCCCTCGTCAACAAGGTTGTCCCAGACGAGCAGCTGGTAGCGGAGGTGGACCGCGTGGTCGAGGCCATCGCGACGAAGAGCCCGCTGGGCTTGCGCCGCATGAAGCAGTTGGTCAACGACTGCTTGGAGCAGCCGACTAGCACTGGTCTGCGGCTGGAGTTGCTCGCGGGCGACGAGCACGCGCTTTCCCACGACATGCAGGAAGGGTTGGCCGCCTTTGCCGAGAAGCGCAAGCCACGTTTCGTTGGCGACTGACCCGTGACAAACCCGGTGGTGAACGACGCTGCTCGGTGACCTCGAGTCAGCAGGCGTACTTGTGGTCGGCGGTAGCCGTGGGATCGGGCTGGCCGTTGGCGAAGCGCTCGCCGATCTCGGCGCTTCGGTGGCCCTGACGAGCCGGCGGCAGGACGCTGCGGACGCCGTCGCCGAGCAGCTGCGCACGCGGGGCGCTAAGGCGGTCGGTTACGCTCTCGACCTTGCCGAGCTCGTCGACCCGGACAGCTTCGTATCCGAAGTCGAGGCGGCGGTCGGAGCGCTTCAGGCATGCGTGGTCAGCGCAGGGACGAACCCCTACTTCGAGCGGATCGAGAACGTCACGTATGCCCAGTGGGACGAACTAATGACGGTCAACCTCCGCGGCCCGTTCTTCCTGGCCCAGTCTGTCGGCCGTCGCATGTTGGCGCGGGGCGCAGGATCGATCGTGTTCGTATCGTCGGTCACCGCAGCTCGAGGCGCCATGCGCGGGCTCCCCTACGTCGCAACGAAGGGTGGGATCGACGCGACCATACGGACGATGGCGCTCGATTGGGCAGCCAGTGGCATCAGGGTGAACGGGGTAGCTCCCGGCTACATCGAAACCGACATGACCCAGGGCCTACGCAACCACGCCGGTCTCTCTTCGGCCATCCTCGCCAAGATCCCGATGGGTCGCTTCGGCCGCCCAGACGAGATCGCCAAGCTGGTTGTTTTCCTCTGTTCGCAGGTGTCGTCCTACGTAACCGGCCAGGTGTTCGTCGCTGACGGAGGCTATCTCATCGCCTGAGACGGGCCACGAGCCCGAGAGGGGAATTACCGTGAAAGCCATCCGCTGGCACGCTCGAGAGGACGTCAGGCTGGAGGAGATCCCGGAACCGCAACTGAGCCGGCCCGACGAGCTCCTGCTCCGGGTGTTGCTCTGTGGGGTCTGCGGCACTGACGTGGAGGAGTACCGACGAGGGCCGGCGGTCGTGCCAGCGACCAGTCCGCACCCGCTGACCGGCCGAGTCGCGCCGATCACGCTCGGGCACGAGTTCTGCGGAGAGGTCGTGGCTGCCGGGAACGATGTAGCCGGGTTCCGACCGGGAGACGTCGTCGCTGTCGAGGGGTCCATGCACTGCGGAGACTGCTTTTGGTGCCTGAGGGGTGAGCTCCAGCTGTGCCGGTACCTCGCGCAGTACGGGCTGTCTGCCGACGGAGGCCTGGCCGAGCTTTGCGTTGTCCGGGCCAGGACGTGCCTGCTAATGCCCCCGTCGGCTGACCCCAAGCTGGGGGCGTTGTTGGAACCGCTGAGCGTTGCGGTGCGTGCGGTGCGCAGGTCGAAGCTAGTCCCGGGCGGGACGGTCACCGTTTTCGGCGGCGGGCCGATCGGCCTCCTGGTCGTCGAGGTTGCTCGCGCTTGGGGCGCGAGCCGAGCCGTTGTGGTGGAGCCTCACCCGGGCCGACGCGCCCTCGCCCTGCGGGTCGGGGCGAGCGAAGCTGTGGATCCCAGCGAAGACTTGGCCGCGCTGTTCGACGATTTACAGGGCGGCGGGCCGGACGTCACGTTCGAGTGCTCAGGACACCCTGGGACCGCGGACCGAGCGGTCCGTTCGGTGCGTCGCGGCGGCCGGACCGTGCTGGTGGCGCCGGTCCCGGCGGCGACGCTCGACACCAGCTTCTTGATCGGCGAAAAGGAGGTCGTAGCCAGTGTTTCGCACCAGCTCGTGGCGGACTTCGGTTTCGGGTTGCGGCTCGTGCTCAACAACACGTTGGTGGCCACGGACACCGTCAGCGAGGTGACCGACCTTCCGGGCGCCATGGCACGCTTCTTCACAAAAGAGCCGTACCCGCCGAGCGCCGGGAAGGTCCTCGTCGCACCTGCCCCGGGCGCCCTCGGTTGATATCAGGACGTGTAGCAGTCAACGACGTGTGACCGAACTCAGCGTTGGCGTGCCGAACGACAGAAGCCGGCGCCGTCCGAGTCAGCGCTTAGGGAGCCGGGCGAGGGACCGGGCGTAGTCGGTGGTGCGGGTCGAGTTATATGAGCGGAGGATCTGCAGTTTCTCGGCCTCGATGGAACCTTCCGCGTGCACCGCCAGGACGGCATGGTACCCGGCGAAGTCCCGCGCAGTCAGATCGGCGATCAAGTGCATCATCCTCTGACGCTCCTCGCCGCCAACGCGAGCGCTGAGGTACTTCTCGAGCACCGCCCTGGTCTCTGGGCTCTCCCAGTCCCTATCGCCGAAGCCGGTCACGATGAGACCACCAGCGCACTCCTGGAGCAGCTCGAGAGCGTGATGGAAGCCGGTGGCGAAAGTGTACTTGGCCATGTTCGTCATCAGGGATTCCGGGTACGCGAGCCCCAGGTTGCCGAGACGGCACCGCAGGGCCGCCGCCTCGCCGAGCGCGCGCACGGTCTCCGCATACGTGACGAGCTGAGCCAACTTGTCCCGGATGTGCCCGACGCCACCGAGCCCGTTCATGTCCACGATCTCGTAAGCCGCACCAACAAGTGCGTCGAGGAGAGGCAGCTTGTAGCTGACCGCGGTAAAACGATGGTATTCGACAAAGGTCAATGCGAGCGGGCCAGCGGCCTTGGGCTCGCGGCAGACGAAAACGCGCTCCCAGGGGACGAACACGTCATCGAACACCGTCAACGTTTCGAGCATCTTGTGGCGGCTCGAGAGCGGGAACTCGAGCTCCGCTCGCTCTCCGGCCGAGTAGGAGGACACGTAAAGCGTCAGCCCTTCGGTAGCCACCGGAACGGCGAAGGCGACCGCATAATCCGCGTCCTGAGGCCTCATCGCCCGGGTCGGCAGCACGATGAGCTCGTCCGCGTTGGCGCTTACCGACGTGTGGATCTTCGCGCCCCGCACGACGATCCCGCTCTCGTCCTGGTCGACAACGTGCACATAAAGGTCTGGGTCAGCCTGGTCGCTCGGCCCAAGGGACCGATCGCCCTTCACGTCGCTCTGCGCGACCGCCAGTGCAAGATCGTGCTTTCGGCAGTGAGCATAAAACTGCTGCGCCCGCTCCAGCGCCTCGCCCTCGAGCACCCGATGGAGCGCGAAGAGCGCATCACTGCCGATCTCCTTGACGAGCGTCACCATCGTGCCACCAGCCGCGGTCGTCGCCTCGATCAAGCGCGCCCGATCAAGGAGGTCTTGGGATGAGCGCGGCAGACGGTAGTAGGCGCTGTACTCCTCTCCGTCGTCCCCGCTTACAACCGCGAGGTCGCGGTTAGCCGGGTCGTCGGCAAAACGAAAGTCGAGAGCGGCATGGTCGACGGCCACCCGCAGGTCAGGCTCGAGGGTGACATCCGGTATGCGCTTTCCAAGGTAGAAGACGTTGCGGTTATCGCGTAGGGCCTCAACGTACTCAGCAGCTTGTCTCAACGGCACGGGGCGACGTTAGAGGTC
>DATKHZ010000007.1:0-3110 GCA_035509995.1 Acidimicrobiales bacterium
GCGGAGCCCCGGCACCTGCCACTCGAGGCCCTCGCCGGCCAGTCTCGCAAGCTGCGCCAGGGGGACCTCGACGGACACGCCGTCGTCGTGTGCACCGGGCTCCCACTCGTAACGAAGAGGTAGCGGCCCGTCGCCTCCCGCTGCCCATACGTCCGGGAACCCTGCCCAAACATCCGGGTAGCCGGCGACTTCGGCCCCTGACGCCCTCCATAAGTCTTCGACGGCTGCGTCCAAGCCAGGACGGCCGGCACGCCTGAACCACCCGTTGAACCCCGGGCCAGAGGTGACCTCCGGACTGACCCGTGCGCCGTAGAAGTCGAACAAAGCCTGCTCACCGACCATCAAGTCGTGGCGCCGGGCGCGCTGTAGGAGGGCGCGCAAACGGTCCAGCAGGTCACGGTTTGCCGCTACGAAGTCGGGAGCGGCGTCCCAGTCGCCTTCCACGAGGGCGTGGCGGATGAACATTTCCCGCGCCCCTTCGGGATCAAGACGAGCAAGGTCGATCTTTCTGGCCGGCACGACGGCGAGGCCGTAAAGAGTGGCGCGGGCAGCGACGACCGCCGCTCCCCTGGCCCCGTCCCATTCGGGCTCGCCGTATGACCACTTGAGCAGGTGGGAAGCCGCCGCCTCGACCCACTGGGGCTGGACCGGTGCAACGACCCGCGCCCAGAGCCGGCCGGTTTCGACTAGCTCCGCCGCCATGACCCAGCGCGGAGACTTCTTTGCCAGCGACGAGCCCGGCCAGATCGCGAAGCGCGCGCCGCGCGGCGCCGAGTAGTCGGCGCGTTCGCCCTCGCGGGCTCCGACCTGAGTCACGAGCCCCGCAAGCAGCGCCCGGTGAACTTGTGCCAGACGATCTTGCGGCCGGCCGTCTTGCGAGGGGACTTGCGGCGATCGGACTTGCGGCGACGGGACTTGTGTCGGTTGGCCCTGGCCCCGCTTGTCGCCGCGCGGCGCGAGCGCTAGCTGTCGGCCGATCTCGGTCAGCTGAGCGTGGACGTCCTGCCACTCGCGGGCTCTCTGGTACGAGATCAGCTCCTTGCGGCAAAGCCTGCGGAACTGGCTCGAGCTCAGCTCCGCCTGGCGTTGTGCCAGGTAGCCCCAAAGGTTGAGGTACGACAAGAAGTCCGAGCTCTCATGAGCAAAACGGGCGTGCAATGCGGCGGCTGCATCCCGCTTTTCGGCAGGGCGCTCTCTCGGGTCCTGAACAGACAGTCCCGCCGTTATGACAAGGACGTCGTCGAGACAACCGAGGCGCGCCGCCTCGAGGACCATGCGGCCAAGCCTCGGGTCGAGCGGCAACTGGGCCAGCTTGCGACCGAGGCTGGTGAGACGCGGGGCCGATGATGCCTCCTCAGCCGGCACCAGCGCGCTCAGCTCCTCCAACAGCGCTATGCCGTCTTTGACGTTGCGCCTGTCAGGTGGGTCGACGAAGGGGAAGTCCTCGATCTCGCCGAGCCCTATCGCCGCCATCTGCAGCAGCACCGAGGCCAAATTTGTGCGCAATATCTCCGGCTCGGTGAAATCGCGACGCGCCGCGAAATCCTGCTCCGAGTAGAGCCGCACGCATATCCCGGGACCGAGCCGGCCGCAACGGCCCGCCCGCTGGTTGGCAGACGCCTGGGAAACTGGCTCGATGGGAAGCCGCTGGACCTTGGTCCGTCGGCTGTAGCGAGAGATCCGGGCTGTCCCAAGGTCGACGACGTAGCGGATACCCGGGACTGTGAGAGAGGTCTCGGCGACGTTTGTCGACAGGACAGCTCGGCGCCCGGTGTGCGGCTCGAAAATCCGGTGCTGCTCCGCCGAACTCAGCCGCCCGTACAAGGACAAGACTTCGAGGCCGCTCAGGTTCATCTTCGCCAGCGCGTCCGCCGTATCGCGGATCTCCCTTTCCCCGGGCAGGAAAACCAAGATGTCGCCTGGCGCCTCCGTGTAGAGCTCGCCCACGGCGTCGCAGACAGCCTGCACCTCGTCCGGGGCTTCAACGTCGCCACCCTCGTCAATAGCGCCCTCGGCGTCTGGCCCTTCGGCGTCCTGGGTCATCGGGTGGTACCTGAGCTCAACTGGGTAGACCCGGCCCGATACCTCTATGACGGGAGCGCCACCGAAATGGGCCGAGAACCGCTCGGTATCGATAGTTGCCGAGGTGATTATCACCCGCAGGTCCGGCCGCGACGGCAGGAGCCGCTTTAGGTAACCAAGGATGAAATCGATGTTGAGGCTGCGCTCGTGAGCCTCGTCGACGATGATCGTGTCGTAGCTCTGCAGGCCCGGGTCGCTGTGCAGCTCGGCCAATAGGACCCCGTCTGTCATAACCTTCACCACCGTGCCGTCGCCGACCCGGTCGGTGAACCGGACCTTGTAGCCCACGGGCCCGCCTAGCGGTGCTGCAAGCTCTTCGGCCACTCGCTCAGCGATGCTGCGGGCCGCGATCCGGCGAGGCTGAGTGTGCCCGATCATGCCGGCGCTCCCCCGGCCCGCCTCCAGGCACATCTTGGGGAGCTGCGTGCTCTTGCCCGAACCCGTCTCGCCGGCGACTATCAGTACCTGGTTCGCGGCCAGCGCCGCAAGGATGTCCTCCTTTCGCCCCGTGATCGGCAGATCCTCGGGGTACGGCAGCGGGCTCGGCAACAGTGCGCGCGCCTTCTGGCGGGCCGCTAACCGAGCTCCCGAACGAGAAGAAGAAGGCACTTACCCAGCATTGCGCGTAGATCGACGAAAGTTGGCTCACTCCGCTGGTGCGTGAAGCATTCTGGGCGTGGCGGCCGTATACAACCCCGTAACGGCGATATCGTCGTCGTCAACGGTCTGCTGTTCGTGAACGATGGCACAACGCACTCGACCTCTACAAACCGTGATCGGAGGACTGAAATGTGGCTTCGCGGGCTCCCCGGGATCGTCATCTGCGCCCTTGGCGTAGTTTGGCTCCTCCAAGGTGTCGACGTGCTCCACGGCTCATCAATGACGGGCCACCACCAGTACGCGGTCCTCGGGGCAGTGGCAATTGTCGTAGGTGCCGCCTTACTGGTATGGGCGGACCGCGCCAGACGTCGCCGGCCGAGTACCCCGGGCTCTTAGCCAAGCCCAGGGGCGGGGCCGTTCACTTGAGG
>DATKHZ010000008.1:0-2025 GCA_035509995.1 Acidimicrobiales bacterium
TGCCGGGAGCAGTCGGCCCTCGATCAGTCAAATCAGCCTCGATCGGTTAATTCTCAGTGAATTAGAGTCATCAACGTGAGTTGGCATGGCGTTACCCGGCCGCTCCGCGTCCTCATCGTGTCGGCGACCGTAGGAGCAGGAGACTCAGGGAACGCGCGCGAACTGGCACGGCGCCTGGGGAACCTCGGCCACGAGGTAGAAATCAAGGACTTCCTCGATGCGACGCCGCTCCGCTTGGGCAAGGTGCTGACCAGCGGCTACGAAGCCGAGCTGCGCCACGCGCCGTGGGCCTACGAACTGGCCTTCCGGGTTTGGTTCTGGTTCCCGTTCCTCCTTGCCCCGCTCGCCAAGGTGCTCAGTTTCGGCACGCGCAGGGGGATACTCCGCTGGGTGAGGCAACAACGTGCTGACGTGGTCGTATCGACCTACCCGGTGGCCACCCAGGTGCTCGGGGACCTGCGCTGCCGGGCCAAGGCGCGCACCAGGTTGCGCCTGCGAAAGCGCGCAGCGCTGAGGGTGCCGGCAGTCAACGTCATAACGGATTTCGGCTACCACCCGTTCTGGGCGCACCGAGGCATCGACCTCAACCTGGCGGTCCACCCGAGCACCGTCCAGGCAGTGGGCCGCCGCACCGGCCAGCCGAGCGCCACGTGCAGCCCACTCGTGGGGCCCGAGTTCGCTGCGGCCCGGGCGCGGCGCGCGGCGCAGCGGGCCAAGCTTGGCCTGCGGAAAGGTGAGCTGGCCATCCTCATCTCCTCAGGCTCGTGGGGCGTTGGGGCTGTCCGGGAAACATTCGAGCTCGTCGCAACGCGGCCGGGGCTGGTCCCCGTCGTGGCTTGCGGCCACAACGACGGCCTCCGCAGGCAGCTCGAGGACCTCGCGATAGCCAAGGGCTACCGGGTTGTCGTGCTGGGCTGGAGCGACGACATGGCGGGGGTTATGGCAGCGTGCGACGTCCTGGTGGAGAACGCGGGCGGGCTCACGTCCCTCGAGGCGATGTCGGCCGGGCTCCCGCTTGTCAGCTTCCGGCCCATCCCCGGCCACGGCCGCAACAGTGCGGCCGCCATGTCGGCTGCCGGCGTCAGTTGTTTGGCGGCCAGCAGTGACGAGCTCCTCGAAAACCTCAAGCAGCTTGGACGTCCCGGGTTGACCCGGTACCGCCAGCTTTCAGCGACGGCCGAACTCTTCTCCGCGGACGCCGCCACAGCGGTCAACGAACTAGCGGTGTCCGGTGAACCGCCGCAACCGCGTTTGCGGCCCGTCGCAAGGCTGGCCCGCGCAGCATCGGCCACGGCCCTGGCCGGGGCGCTCGCGTGGGTTGGCCTCACAACGGGGGTGGGCGTTGCGGCCGCAGCCGGCGCAGGAGTGGCCCACCCGCCGCCTGGCGCCGGCAACGTGATCTACGTTGGCGTCCGTTTGAGCCCGCAGGAACTTGCGAGCCGGGAGGTGCAATCGTCACTCCTCGAGCTCCACAGCACCGCTGTAGTGGACGCGAACAGCGCAGAGCTTGACCGCAGAGCGGTGCGCGCCCTCGCAGCCAAGGGCTTGGACGTGGAAAGCGGCGGCCTGGGTGTCGCCGCGGGCGGCCGCGGCGGGCCTACCGCACCTTGGGCGCTGGCTCTTTCAGACACACGATCGGCCCAGCGGCTCTCTACCCTTTGCGGCCGGACGGTCGCAGTTCTGGTCCCGGACCGAAGTATCAGCATCTTCGACCTGGTCGACACCAGTTCAGCCCACCTCCTGATGGTGATCCCGAACGCGACATTGCCCATCGCCCCGGGCGGCCCGTTCCCCCGCCAGGTACTTGCCGTCCCGCAGCTCCAGGCAGGGCAGATCTACGTCATCGAGGGCCTGAAGATTTCGCCGGTACACCTGGTCGACTTGCTCAACAACGTTCGGGCGCAGCTCTCCCGCGACGGCCTGGCCAGCGCTCCGTTCAGCGGGCTCCAGTGAGCACCTTCGGCCTTGGCAAAGCAATTGCCGTCGGTGCCGGGGCTTCTGTTGCAGCAGCGGCACTGGCCCAGC
>DATKHZ010000009.1:0-6625 GCA_035509995.1 Acidimicrobiales bacterium
CGACGCTCTCGGGGACCTGCTGCTCCAGCCCCTGGCCGACCCCATGGCCCGCGAGGTTGTCGCCGTACCCACGAGGGGAGTAGAGCGCTGGTTGTCACAGCGCCTTTCACACCGCCTCGGGGCCAGCAACGGAGGGGGGGACGGCGTATGCGCCAATATCGATTTCCCGTTCCCTGGAGCCCTCGTCGCCGCGGCGATGACGGCAGCCTTCGGGCCTGGGCTACCCGAGTACGACCGGGATCCCTGGGCCCCCGAGCGCTCGGTGTGGCCCTTGCTGCAATTGGTGGACGAGCACCTTGACGACGAGCTCATGTGGCCGTTGGCTGCCCACCTGCGCGCGTCGTCCCCAGCTGTCCCCGCTCGAGGCCCGCGCCGCTTCGCCACGGTCCGCCATATTGCTGACCTCTTCGACAGCTATGCGGTGCACCGCCCAGAGATGCTCCTGGACTGGAAGGAAGGGGCCGTGGAGGGTGCTGCCTCATCACGGCCAGCGGACATGGCCTGGCAGGCAGAGCTTTGGCGGCACCTGCGTCACAGGCTCGGGGCCCCGAGCCCTGCCGAGCGTTTCACCGCGGCTCCCGCCCTCATCGAGGCAAGGCCCGGCTCGCTCGATCTGCCGAGCCGGATCTCGGTGTTCGGTCTTACCCGGTTGCCCGCCAGCCACCTCCGGGTCCTGAAAGCAATCTCGGCTCACAGAGACGTGCACCTTTTTCTACTTCATCCCTCCGGGGCCCTCTGGGAGAAAATGGCCCCAGCACTTTCGGGCTCGCCGGCGGGGGGCCTGGTCAGGGCGGGAGATACGACAGTCCGAGTTCCGTCCAACCCCCTGCTGCGCTCCTGGGGGAGGGACGCCCGAGAGATGCAGCTCGTGCTGGCGGCCCAAGGGGTGACAGGCGGCGAGCACCGGCCCGTCGAGGACCGTCCTGCCACCTTGCTCGGCCTTGTTCAAGCCGATATACGCGCTGATAGGGCCCCGCCGGGCCTCGCGGGACTGGCAGGCATGGGCGACCCGCGTCCCCAACTCCTCGACGGCGATGACAGCTTGCGTGCCCATTCGTGCCACGGTCGTGCACGCCAGGTGGAGGTGGTGCGGGAGGCCGTTCTGCACCTGTTGGCGGCTGATCCGAGCCTCGAACCGCGCGACGTGATCATCATGTGCCCCGACATAGAAGTGTTCGCCCCGCTGGTCCAGGCCAGCTTCGGTGCGGCGAGTCTCGCGGGCGCACCCGAGCTCCGGGCCCGCCTGGCTGATCGCTCGCTCCGCCAGACGAACCCATTGCTGGCTGTGTCGGCTCATCTCCTGGAGATCGCCGGCAGCAAGGTGACTGCCGCCCAGGTCCTCGACTTTGCGTCACGTGCGCCAGTGAGCCGCCGTTTCGGCTTCGACGGGGACGAACTGTCCCAGGTCGAGCACTGGCTCGCTGGTACGGGTACCCATTGGGGCCTCGACCAGGAACATCGGGCCGCATGGAAGTTGGGCCGTAGCGGGGAAGTCGGCACGTGGCGCGCGGGGCTTGACCGCCTTTTGTTAGGGGTGGCTATGAGCGAGGACGGCGAGCGGCTGTTTGGGGGCACATTGCCGTACGGCGACATATCAAGTGGCGAGATCGACCTCGCCGGGCGGTTTGCGGAGCTGGTCGAACGGCTGAGGGTAACCCTCGGCCAACTGAGGGGCCCCCAGACCGCCCGGCAATGGGCGGACGCGCTGGCAGGAGGGACGGCCAGGCTCGCCGTCTCCGCGCCCGGCGATGCTTGGCAAACCGAGCAGCTGGGCCGCACGCTCGATGACGTGACCGAGGAGTCGCTAGCCGCCGGTACCGCGTCCGCAATCAACCTCGACCTTGCGGAAGCACGTGCTTTGCTTGCCGACCGGCTTAGGGGGCGTCCCACGAGGGCCAATTTCCGGACCGGCGACATGACGATCTGCACGCTGGTCCCGATGCGCTCTGTGCCCCACCGCGTCGTATGCCTGCTTGGCCTGGACGATGGCCTTTTCCCCCGCCCGGGTCACCAGGACGGCGACGACTTATTGCTCGCAAGCCCGCAAGTCGGGGACCGGGACGTCCCGCGGGAGGACCGGCAGCTCCTCCTTGACGCACTGCTGGCAGCTACCGAGCACCTGGTCATCACCTTTGAGGGTCGCGACCAGCACCTAAACCAGCGGCGCCCGCCCGCGGTGCCCGTAGCCGAATTGTTGGACGTGGTTGACAGGACTGTCCGCATCGGAGACGGCTCACGTCCGGCTCGTGAAGCCGTTGTCTTCCAACACCCGCTGCAGCCGTTCGACCCCGTCAACTTCACTCCAGCAGCGCTCGGGGCGAAGAGCGCGTGGCGCTTCGACGAGGCTGAGCTGGCCGGGGCGAGGGCGGTGACGGCGGATCGCCACCCCCGCGCCGATTTCCTGCCGGATCTGCTCCCGCCGGTCGAAGGGATGACCGTACAGCTCGCGTCGCTCGTCCGGTTCCTCGAGCACCCTGTGAAGGCGTTCCTTCGCGAGCGCCTCGGGTTCTACGCGGACGATTTCGCCAGGCAACTTAGCGGTTCCTTGCCGGTCGAGCTTGACCCGCTGGAGAGGTGGGCGCTCGGGGACCGGCTACTGGAGACAAGGTTGGCCGGAGCCAGCTCGGAAAGGACGCTCGCCGCTGAGAGGGGGAGAGGCCTGCTGCCCCCGGGCTCACTCGGGGACGCCGCCCTCGCCGAGGTCGGGGGGGTAGTTGAGGCGTTGGTGACGGTTTTCGAGGGCTTGCCTAACGCCAAGGCGCCCACGACAAGCATCGAGGTAAACATTGCCCTTCCCGACGGCTTCTCGCTGGTCGGCACGGTACCCGGCGCGCACGGGGGCACCATTTTGCGCTGCACCTATTCGAAGTTGCGGCCAAAGCACCGCTTGAGGGCTTGGGCACATTTCCTGGCCTTGAGCGCGGCACACCCGGAGCTCCTCCCGTCGGCTGTGACGATCGGCCAGGCTGAGGGAAGCAGCACCTCGAAGCCTCGGGTCAGCGTGAGCACGCTCGGCCCGCTCCTGTCAGGCGAAGTCGATATCAGGGCACGGGCTGTCGCGTGGCTCCAAGTACTGGTGGACCTGTACCGGCGGGGCATGCGCGAACCGCTCCCCATTTACTGCGCCACCTCGGCCGCCTGGGCTGCAGCGATAAGCCCAGGCTCGACCCACGGCCCCCGCGAAGCGGCTCGAGCCCGATGGGCCTCCAGCTGGGAGGATTTCCCTGGTGAGGACGCCGACCCCGAACACGTCGTGGTGCTCGGCCCGGAGTTCCCTTTCGAGCATCTTGTTGGGCGCCTCCCACGGCCTGACGAGGAGGGGCCGGGATGGGCAATGGACGAACCGAGCAGGTTGGGCCGTCTCGCGACGAGGTTGTGGGGCCCGTTGCTGAACCATGAGCACCTCCCAGGGCACTGAGAAAGAATGGGTACAGGACCGAGGAATTTCGACGTTTGCGGGCCGCTCCCGGGGCCAGGGGTAACCATCCTCGAAGCCAGCGCTGGTACCGGCAAGACCTTCACCGTCGCAGCGTTAGTGGCCCGCCTGGTAGCCGAAGGCGTCCCGCTCTCGGACATCTTGGTTGTCACTTTCACCCGGATGGCTACTGGAGAGCTCAGAGACCGGGTGCGAGAGCGGCTTGTGTCTGCCGAAGCGAGCCTCGGGCGGTACCTGGACGGCACGGCCGCGCTTCCCGCCGATGACGCCGTAGTGCAGCTCCTCGCCGAAGGTGGCCCGGTGCTGACGTCCGCGCGACGACGGTGGCTGGCGGACGCCCTCGGGAGCTTCGACACCGCAACAATTACGACGACGCATGGCTTTTGCCATATGGTCCTTGCGGCCCTCGGCGTCTGGGGGGAGGTGGCAGACGGCGCCACCCTCCTCGAGGACCAGACGGACTTGGTGGAGGACGTGGTAGACGACCTGCTGATCCGCTACGCCCTCAGGTCCGCAGTACCGCCCTTCAGGCGAAAGGCGGCTCTGGAGGTCGCCTTCATAGCGGTCGACAACTCCGGCACACCGCTGGACCCTGAGCCGGACGTGCAGGACTCGAGCGCCCCAGGCCTGCGCAGGCGCCTGGCCGAGGGCGTGCGCCGAGGCGTCAAGGAGCGCCTGCTCGATGAAAATCGCCTAACGTACGACGGCCTCCTCGATCGCCTCCTTGGCGCGCTAACGGACGAAAAGCGAGGCGACATGGCTTGCCGGCGCCTGCGCGAACGTTACCGGGTGGTGCTCGTCGACGAGTTCCAGGACACCGACTCCGTCCAGTGGAAGGTGGTCCAAAAGGCGTTTGCGGACGGTGCAACCCGGCTGGTGCTGATCGGCGACCCGAAGCAGGCCGTTTACTCCTTCCGTGGGGCTGATGTCTACGCTTACCTTGAAGCTGCTAGGGAGGCCGGGCCAGGGCAGCGCTTCACCCTTGAAGAGAACTGGCGCTCTGACGCGGCTCTTCTCGCCGCCTACGACGCGTTGTTCCACCCGCTTCACCTCGGCCACCCCGAGATCCAGTACAGGACGGCCCACGCCACGCAAGGCCACCAGCAGCCGGGCCTGGAGGGAGCGCCTGTCCCAGTGCCCCTGCGCGCCCGCTTCGTGCCCCGAAGGGAGGCCGGGCTCGAACGAATTGGGAACGGACTAATCCAGAAGGACTCCGCTGTCAGGTTTGTGGCTGAGGATCTCGCGGCCGACGTGGTGGGACTGCTTGGATCCGGAGCGGAACTGCTGCGAGCCGGGCCCGGCCCGGAGGCCGAGCGCCGACGGCGGCCGGTCGGGGCGGGGGACATAGGGGTCCTGGTACGCACCAACCGCCAGGCGACGGTCGTGCAGTCGGCGCTGCGCGCGGTCGGTGTCCCGGTGGTTGTAGCAGGGGTGCAGAGCGTCCTTTCGACGCCCGCGGCCCACGACTGGCTGAGGCTCCTAAGCGCGCTCGAACAGCCGACTTCGCGCTCGTTTGCCGCAGCGACCGGCTTGACCCCTTTTGTGGGGATGACCGCCGCGGAACTCGCGGTTGCGGACGAAGAAACGTGGGAGGAGCTGCATTCTCGAATTCACAACTGGGCGGCACTCCTACGCCACAGCGGCGTCGCAACGCTGTTTTCGCACGTCTCGGCGACTGAGGGCCTGCCGGACCGGCTGCTTCGCGTAGTGGACGGCGAACGCCAGCTCACCGATCTTGGGCATATCGCCGAACTGCTTCACGCTGAGGCAGGTCAGGCGCAGCTCGGGCTCGCCGCTCTGCGAGCGTGGCTGGCTCGCCGCATCGACGAGGTGAGCAGCGAAGGCGCCGAGGCGGAGCAGCGCAGCCGCCGGCTCGATTCCGACGCTGCTGCCGTGCAGGTGTTGACGGTCCACCGCGCCAAGGGCCTCGAGTTCCCGATCGTCTATTGCCCCTATTTGTGGGATGCGGGTTCGCGCGACCGTCTAGGCGAGCCAGTTGTCTTCCACGACACCGCGGATAAGGACAGGCGCAAATTGGACGTAGGCGGGGACGGCGACGACTGGGCCTATGGGGCGCATTACACGGCCTCCAAGGCGGAAAGGCGCGGCGAGGACCTGCGCCATCTCTACGTCGCGCTCACAAGGGCCAGGCACCAGGCCGTGATCTGGTGGGCGGGCGTGCGGGATTGCCAGCATTCTGCGCTCGGGCGGCTGCTGCTTGCCAGGGGGCCCGGTGGGGACGTACAGCCGAGCGGGCGGCCTAGCGAGCCTAAAGATGCGGAGGTAGAAGCCGAACTGCGACGGTTGGCGGGACGAGCCCCGGGTCTTATAAGCGTGGAGCATTGTTCCGCCGTCGCACCCACACGCCTCGGCCAGGGCAGCTCGAGCGGTCCCCCGCCCGCCCTCTGCGCTGCGTCTTTCGGTCGGGCCCTCGACCTGGAGTGGCGTCGGAGCTCCTATACGAGCATCACTGCGCTCGCCCACACTGGCTGGTCCGCTCACCGCGATAGCGAAGCCCGCTACCTCGGCGGTAGCGACCAAACCGGCACTGAGGTCGTCGGTAGCGAGCCCGAAGAGCTCGGTACCATCGACGAGCCGGTTGGGACGGTTGCGGTCGACCTCCCGACAGCGTCCCGGCATAGCGGAGAGGAGCAGCTGCGTTCCGTCGTCCCTGTGCTCAGCAGAGCACCAGCCGGGGCTGAGTTCGGCACGTTCGTGCACAGCGTCCTAGAACAAGCCGATTTTTCGGCTGCCGACCTCGGTTCGGCACTGCTCGAGGCTGTACACGAGCAGCAGGCCAGCTACCCGGGTGGCCCGTTAGACGCAGAGCTCCTGGCGAAAGGTCTCGAAGCCGCCATCCTCACACCCCTCGACGGCTGGGCAAGGGGGGCGCGGCTTCGCGACCTCTCACGGGCCGACCGGCTCGATGAGCTCGGCTTCGAGCTCCCTGTGGCCGGCGGCGATGACCCGACCGGTGAGGTGCTGCTGTCGGAAGTAGCGCGGCTGATCGACAGGCACCTGCCAGCGGGAGAGCCTCTGGCGGGGTACGCGTCGGCGCTGGCAAGCCCAGACCTGGTAGCCAACCTCCGCGGCTACCTGACGGGGAGCCTCGACCTCGTGTTCAGGCTGGGAGAGGAGGGGGTGCAGCGGTACTTCGTAGCGGACTACAAGACAAATTGGCTCGCCCCC
>DATKHZ010000010.1:0-4261 GCA_035509995.1 Acidimicrobiales bacterium
CCCCAAGTTGGAGAACGGCGACTATTACGCGAACCTGTACACCTTCCAGCATGGCTGCAGGAACTACGGCGGAAAGGTCGACGGGGAGGAGTCGGGGACGCCGCTCATCGAGACGGGCTGGGCGCAGGGCCAGCAGGAGACCCTCATCCTCGGGGACGGCGTCAACGGGCTCCAAGCGGCCCCGTCGTCCATCATCGTCAACGAGGTCGAACCCCCCCACCACGGCCAGTCATATGTACTCAAGCCCCCCTCAGGCAAGGGGATGCTCGTCGCCAACGACTTCGGTTTGGTGGAGGGCACAGCGAAGATCCCGGGGGTAGAGCTGCGCATCGACGGGCACTGCACCGGCAGCATCCTGACCGGAGGCCCACCCGCGAAGCCCAATCCCGCGGACATCGAAGCGTTCGTCTACGAGGACACGGGCGACTTCCCGCTCTCGCCGGGCGCGCACACGGTCAACCTGGTGGCGGACCCAGCGCCGGGCACCGGCTTGACGCTGCAGACTTGCAACGCGGCCCCAGCACGCACTAGCACCACGGTCAAGATCTCGACGAAGTCGCCCGTAATGCTCTTCTTTTACGGCAAGGATCCCTTCCACGCCAAGGTGCTGGTTACCACGATCGGCTAAGTCCCAAAGGGCCTAGTAGCAAGGTTGCCCCTCTGGAGCCCAGCAGTGAGGGACGTCGCGGGTCACCGGAGGTCCGCTCGCCGACGTTCGGCGGGCCGGGGTAGCTAGGCGGGGATGAGCTTTCGGCGGATGTTGAAAGCATGGGTGACAAGCGGTGAGTTGAACCGGCTGGCGTGCACGTCAGCCACCGGTGGTCGGCGTCGTCGCGCCTGGCCGCGAACGGTTGGCGCCGGACGGGGCGCAGACCGAGTTCCCACACATCGGACCACTCTGCACGGAGATGTTGCCCGGCGGGCCAACGCCGCTGATCCACCAGGACGGCGCGTGGATCTGCTTTCCGCACTTGTCGTTGGCCCGTAGGAAGAACGGGCTGTTCAGGTCGATACCGGTGCCGTTGAAGTTCATTCGGCCGCTCATGCCGGGGTCGGGGTAGTTCGGGACGCCGTTGGCCCGCATGCACTGGGAGTACTGCACGAGCGACGTCTGGTTCGGCGGCGTCAGGTCCCTCGCCCCGGCGCGGAGAGCCGACGATGCCGCGGCGAGGTACCCATTGCATGGAGCGGTCCCGTTGTGGACTGCGTTGGAGAGCGAGCCCGCGGAGCCCGGCATTGCGATGTTGATCCCCCCATGGGAGTCGATCGTCGGGTCGGGCTGATTTGGATCGCCGTGGGTGCGCATGCAGGTCGCCCACTCGACGAGTGACTGTGCCGCGTTCGTCTTGGGCGCGGCCGTCGCGGTGCTTGCGCCGTGGGTGGCACCGATGGTTGTCGAGACGTTGGCCACCGAGGGGGAGCCCGGTCCCGTTCCCCCGCACGCGGCTAGCCCGAGGGCGATCGCCGCGACAAGGCCGGCTAACCCGATCGATCGCCGGCACGTTGTCATGCTCGCAGCCTTCCATTTGCCCTCCAAAGGCGTCCCGCAAGGGCTGTCAGATCGTTCCATTGTTCGTCGTCTCGCATCTGCACTGTCTCCTCGGTCGCCAGCAACGTTGAGTGCAGTTGTACGAAATACCAGGTGACAGCACGGTGACAAAATTTGTTATCTGGGTGTCACCTGCGACGCGTCAAACTCAGCGACGGGCAGGTGTGTGCGCCCGCATTCGACGCGGGCCGCCCGCGCATCAAGGCCTGATGGTCGCGGTGCACTTCCCACCACCTTAATCGCCAGGTATGACAGGGCGGAACCGATAGGACAACCTCCAGTAACTGCCAGTTTTCAACCCATCAGCGATTGCGGTCCCTGCCCGGTGCCAAAATCGCGCCATGGGCATACGGAACAAGACTCGGCGCCGCACCAACCAACAGCGCCGCGAGACGCGCAACCACATACGGGCCGCCAAGTTCGCCGCGCAGTACCCCTGGAGCGGGGCCTCGGGGCGAACGAAATCTCCCTCGCCTGACCTTGTCGACATGATGGTGCGGGATGCCGCCCATGCTGGCTGGGAGGAGCGCGACGTAGCGTCCATCCTGGCTGAGCTAGCGGACCGCGACGCAGGCCCAGCGTGGTGCGAATTGGTTACCGCCCGCGTCGCGGCGGCTTTGATCGGTCCGCTGACAGCCGCCCTACGCTCTGGGTGGGAACCACGGGACATTTCTGCCGTCCTGCGTCGCAAGGTTGGCGCCGACGCGTCGAACCTCGTGGCCGGGCTACTGCCTGAGGCGCTCCGGTGCCAGCGCCCTGACAGCGTCCGAGCGATTCGCTGGGATACTCAGGTGACCGAGCTCGCCATCGACGTACGCCCGTTGAACACGGTTTCACCGACATGGGATGCCGATATCGGCTCGGCAGTGGCGGCCCTCGGTTTTCTCACCCACCTCGGCGCGCTGCCGGAACTGCCTTGGCCGACCCAGGGCCCGGGGGCTAGGCGAGACTTGGACCCGAGCCTGTTGGACAAGGTCCGGGCTTTGCTGGCCAAGGCCGAGGCCACCTCCTTCGAAGCGGAGGGCGACGCCTTCTTGGCCAAAGCCCAAGAGCTGATGACCCGGCACAACCTGGACCGTGCGCTCCTCCACGATGCAGGGCAGGGCGGCGCAGCCGACATTGAGGCGCGCCGCTGCTGGCTGGACGACCCCTATCTCAAGCAGAAGGGCTTCCTGCTAGCCGTCGTCGCCGGCGCCAACAAGTGCCGTACGGTGTCGCTGTACGAGTATGGGTTCGTCACCCTCTTCGGGCACCCTGACGACCTCTGCACCACCGAGATGCTTTTCACTGCTCTCCTAGTGCACGCCACCAGGCAGATGACACTGCCAGCGCGCGCCCGTCAGACCGCGGCACGCAGTGCCCGGCCGACCACCCGGGAGACACCGCTGGGGGGCGGCAGCGCCTCCGACCCGCAGGCGCCCGAAATCTGGCTGCCCGACGGGGGAAAGCGAGATAGCAGCCGGCCTTCCTACCGCAGGTCGTTCCTCCTCGCGTATGCGAGCCGCATAGGTGCCAGACTGCGCGAAGCAACCTCGGCGGCGACTGACGTTGCAGTGGAGTCGGTAGGGGACGCCCTGTTGCCGGTCCTGGCCGAGCGGGAGCGGGCAGTTGACGAAACACTCAACAAGATGTTCCCAAACACTATAAAAGCGGAGTTCTCAATTACCGACAGAGCCGGCTGGGCCGCTGGCCAGGCCGCCGCCGACCTGGCTGATCTTTCTTCGCGACCAACACTGACCGGCGCGACGGTTTGAGCGCGTCCCCTGCTCCGCCTTCGGGCGACGGTCCCACGACTTGCATAATCGGGTTTTGGGCCCTACACAGGTTCGGCACACGCTGCTCAATTTCACCATATCCACCGCTTGACCGGCGGCAGCTCGTGGCCGACCACGAAGTGTGCCTTGGTGACGATGGGTCAGCGTCCCGTTTGCTCTGCGGGGCTCCCCTCCCCTTGGGAGAGCTCGTCGAGCCAGGCGGGCGCGTGGTGCCGCGCCCAGGCTCGGCTGATCCTGCCGAACAGCATTGACTTCAGCGCCTGGCGGTCGGCCAGGGCCATGAGGACGTGGCCCGAGATCACGATCAGAAAAGCGAGCGCCAGCCAGTTGTGCACGAAGGTAGCGCCGGCCCGCAAAGAGAGCGGGAAGGGCCTGTACCAGCGCAGGATGGCGCCGCTGGCGAGCATGACCAGGCCGGCTCCTACCGTAAAGGCGGCGTTGAGCTTCTGCCCTGCGTTGAACTTGCCGACGCGGACGTGGGCAAAGACCTGCCTTCTCTGTTCGGCCGGGCGGGCCACGGCGCGCAACCAACGCTGGTCGTCCGGGCTCCAGCGGTTGAAACGCCGGATATCGCGCCGCAGAGCCTGGCCCCAGCTTCCCGATAGGGCGAGGATGAGCGGTACGGGGAGCGCCAGGCCCGCGTAGAGGTGGATGCGCTCGATCAGTTCTCTCCGGCCCACAATGGCGGTAAGCGGTGTGAAGTACAGGGCGGCACCGGTCACGACCAGCACGGCGAACAGGATGGCATTGGTCCAATGGACCGCCCGCTCCACACGGTCGAAGCGGTTGAGCAGCCCGGACCGTTCCTGCTCGGGTAAGGGAACGGCGCTGCCAAGTGCGGTTGGCCCCGCCGTGGCCTCAGGCGGCCGATGGCCCATGGCCGTTGATCCAGGCATCCACTGGGTAGCCGTTCTGTTCCCAATAGCCTTCCTGCACC
>DATKHZ010000011.1:0-2640 GCA_035509995.1 Acidimicrobiales bacterium
AACTTCAATGCCCGGTCGCGTCAAGACCTCGACCTGATGGTCCGATGTATCTGTGCAGACTAACTTCCGATGGCATTTGACCTGCTTGCTTTCCCTCGTTGCCTCCCCCATTCATCCGATGTCTACGCAGTATTACGCCCAAGCCAGGACGTGTCAAGTCGTCCCAGCCATCGCGCGGCCACTTTCGGATCCCCTTTTCCATGTGTTGTGACATACTCGCTTGAGGACCAGTCATCCGACGATTGCGACATGTGGGGAACCAAATGGTGGCAGTAACCGACAAAGCCATCGAGAAGCTCAAGGTCATGATCAGCTCCGGCGAGCTGCGACCTGGCCAGCGGCTACCGCGCGAGCCCGACCTGGCCGCCAGCCTCGGCTTGTCCCGGAGCTCGTTGCGAGAGGCCGTACGCGCTCTGTCGCTCGTGAGGATCCTGGACGTCCGCCAGGGCGATGGCACCTACGTCTCGGACCTTTCTGCCGAATCCCTCATCGACACCCTCAGTTTTATCGTCGAGTTCCAGCACGACTCGTCGGTGCTCGAACTGCTCGAAGTTCGCAGGATCCTCGAGCCTGCGGCGTGCGCACGAGCGGCTACCGAGATCAGCCACGATGCATTGGCTGAACTAGAGAAGATCCTCGAGCTTGTGACCATCCACTCCCCGGTGGCGGAGCTGGTGGCCGCCGATGTGCAATTCCACGCGGCGATCGCGTCCGCCTCCGGCAACTCGGTGCTCGCTTCGCTCATCGAGAGCCTGTCCGGTTCGACCCAGCGCGCGCGGGTGTGGCGCGGCATCACCCAAGAAGGCGCAAGATGGAGGACCCTCTACGAACACCGGGCGATATTCGAGGCGATCCGCGCCCGCGACTCCCAACTAGCCAGCATGTGGTCAACGATCCATATCGCCGGAGTCGAGGACTGGCTGCGCCGCACGCTCGACACCAGGTAGCGTGCCACGGGTAATGGGCAGGCTGGACCAGGTCGACCTCTCGCTCAAGCTGTCGCGCGCAGACAGCGAACAGCGCCTCGTCGCGCTTCAGCACCGGCTCCTCCATCTTCGCCTCATCGCCGGCGGCCTGGTCGGCGACGGTCGGCTTGGCCCTGCATTGGCCGTCGTGTTCGAGGGCTGGGACGCGTCTGGAAAAGGCGGCGCGATCAAGCGTCTGGTCTCGGGGCTCGACCCCCGCCACGTCCGCGTGGAGTCGTACGCGGCACCGACCCCTCGGGAAAAGCGTCACCATTTCCTTTGGCGCTTCTCCCCCAACCTTCCCGGCAACGGGGGCATGGCGGTTTTCGACCGCTCATGGTATGGCCGGGTGCTCGTCGAGCGTGTCGAAGGCTTCGCTACCAAAGCCGAATGGCGGCGTGCGTACGGCGAGATCACGGGGTTCGAAAAGAGCGTCGTCGCTGAGGGCATGACCCTGGTCAAGTTCTGGCTTCACATTTCCGCCAAGGAGCAACTGGCACGCTTCGAAAGGCGGCGCGACGACCCGCTTCGAAGCTGGAAGCTCACCGATGAGGACTGGCGCAACCGGGAAAAGCGCCCTGCCTACGTCCAGGCCGTCGAAGAAATGCTCGAGCGCACCGACCACCCCGCAGCTCCTTGGGAACTGGTCCCCGCGGAGAACAAGAACTACGCCCGGGTGAGGGTCCTGGAGGTAGTCATAAAGCGCCTCGAAAACGGTCTCACCGGCTTCGGCATACAAGTGCCGCCATCCACAGGCGCCGACTTCGGCGCGGACTGAGCTTCCATCCCGCCGCGGCGTCGGTTGGCGGTGCCGGCGGCCGTCACCGCCAGCCCTCGATAGCCAGCAGCCGCTCCTTGGTAGAGGTGCCCCCGTACGCCGAGAAACCACCTAGCCTGCCGCCGGCCGCGACGACCCTGTGGCAGGGCACCACAAGGGGGAAAGGGTTGCACCCGAGGGCCTGGCCAACCGCGCGAGCCGCACGCGGCGCCCCCGCGCGCCTGGCGACCTCCCCGTATGTAAGGACCGACCCTCCCGGGATCGTCCGGGCAACCTCGTAGACCTTCCTATGGAACGGCGGCAGGCCTTCCATGTCCAGGCGTACCCAGCCAAGGTCATCGTCCTTGCCCCCCAGTTGGCCCGCAACAGCGTCGATCACGACCTGGATCTCTGGCGGCGGCGCCGTCTCGGTCGCGCCCGGGGTACGTAAGCACACCCGCTCACGCGTCTCGGCCTCTGTTTCCTCCGGTAGCTCCAGTGCCCTGATCCCGCCGGGCCCCCAGGCTATGGCGCAACACCCGATCGGGGTGTCGAACAGCGCGAAACCCTCGTCATCCGCGATAGTCAGGTAAAACTCCATTCACTGACCGGGCCCGGGCCGGGCACCGCGTTCACTATGAGAAGGCCGAGCGATCGACGCCTTGCCGTCGCTTCGTCCCTGTCTTCGTCGCTGTCCTCCTCGGCGGAGCCGTCGGTTGCGTCGGCCTCCGCAAACTCCTGCCACCCCGTGCTCGCAAGGAGCTCGAGGGCGGCGGCGAGCTCCATGGTCGACCGCGTAGGCTCCCCCATGGCAGCCACGGCTTCCCGGAACCGGGACCGCTCCTCGGGCTCTTGAGCCTCGCTTTCGACCGACATGCTGATCGCCAAGACGCTGTCCGGCCCGGCCGCCTGACGGAA
>DATKHZ010000012.1:0-3238 GCA_035509995.1 Acidimicrobiales bacterium
CTCGAGGCCGGCAAGCACGTGCTGTGCGAGAAGCCGCTGGCTCTTTCGGTGGCTGAGGTCGGCTCCGTCGCCGATGCCGCCAGCCGCACCGGGCGGTTGGTGCTCGAGGCATTCATGTACCGCCACTCTCCACGATGGCAACGCGCAGTCCAACTGGTCCGCGAAGGCGCCCTTGACGACCCGCGGCTCGTGGACATCGTGTTCGCGTTTACCGTACCGAGCGAACCCCCGAACATCCGCTTCATGCGGGAGGCGGGCGGCGGGATCATTTGGGATATGGGCTGCTACGCCGCCAACATGGCGAGGGGGATGTTGGGCCAGGAACCAACCGAAGTTTTCGCTACCGGAGAGGTCCGAGCCGGCCAACCGACAGAGACGACCGTCAGCGGCGTGATGCGTTTCCCCGAAGGCCGGATGGCCCCGTACGCGGTTAGCTTCGACTTTCGCAACCGGTTCGCCCAGGTGGAGGTCGTCGGGACCGGCGGTTGGCTGGAACTGCCAGGGACCGGGTTCCGCAGGGAGCCGTACACCAAGCTTCTCCTCCACCAGGCAGGGGAGGTCTTTGTGGACGGCGAACCGAAGGTCGAACTTTTCCCGTATGACGACCCGTACGTGAGAGAGGTGGAGCATCTCAACGGCGCCATCAGGGGTGAGCACGCGCTTGGGTGGGATCTCGCGGATGCCCGCGCCAACACGGCGGTGCTCGAAGCCATGCACGAATCTCTCCGGCTGCGGACCTCTGTCGCTATCGACGGTTAGCTTAAGATCGGGGTTTACCGACGGGCTTCACAAGGTGACCGCTCCCGGCAGAGAGGACGAATGTGGCCGATTATGACCTGCTGGTGATCGGGTGTGGCCCGGGGGGTCAGCGGGCCGCTATTGCCGCTGCCAAGCTCGGGAAGCGCTCCGCAGTGGTCGAAAAGGGCAAGGTTGTCGGCGGGGTGTGCGTCAACACCGGGACCATCCCCTCCAAATCCTTGCGAGAGGCGGTGCTGTACCTGACGGGCCTGTCCCAACGGGACCTGTACGGGCAGAGCTACCGGGTGAAAGAGAACATCACCATGGAGGACCTCTCTCGGCGCAGCCACCACGTCGTGGCCCGTGAGATCGAAGTGGTGCGCGACCAGCTTTCGCGCAACCGGGTGGCGCTGCTCCAGGGATCGGCCCGTTTCGTGGACGAGCACACCTTGGCGATTGGCGCCGGGAACGGGACGGGAGAGCACCGAGTCAGCGCCGACAAGATCGTGATCGCTACCGGGACGCGCCCGGCTCGGCCCGCGACCGTGATGTTCGACGACCTGCACGTGTTCGACTCCGACGGCATCCTCGCCTTGCACCAAATCCCGCGGTCGATGGTGATCGTTGGCGCGGGCGTTATCGGGATCGAGTACGCGTCGATTTTTGCCGCTCTTGGGACGAAAGTCACGGTGATCGAACAGCGCGACCGGATGCTCGAATTTTGCGACGAGGAAATCGTGGAGGCGCTCCAGTTCCATCTCCGGAGCCTGGCGGTGACATTCCGGTTCCGGGAGACGGTCGAGGCGGTGGAGGCCCACGAAGGTGCGACCGTGACGCTCCTGGCAAGCGGCAAGGCGGTCGCTGCCGAAGTGGTCATGTACTCGGCGGGCCGGCAGGGCGCGACGGAAGGTCTGTGCTTGGAGGATGTCGGGATCGCGCCTGACAAGCGCGGGCGCATAACTGTGGACGACTATTACCGCACCAGTGCCGACCACATTTACGCCGTAGGCGACGTCATCGGCTTCCCCGCGCTTGCTTCAACTTCGATGGAACAGGGACGTCTCGCCGCTTTCCACGCCTTCGGCGAGCCCACATCTTCGATGGCCAAAACTATGCCGATCGGCATATACACGATCCCGGAGATGAGCTACGTGGGCGAGACCGAAGCACAGCTGACCGACGCCTCCGTACCCTACGAAGTCGGCATTTCGCGCTACCGCGAACTGGCGCGCGGCCAGATCTGCGGTGACTCCGACGGCATGCTCAAGCTCCTCGTTTCGCCTATCGACCGCAAGATCCTCGGCGTCCATCTGTTCGGCACCGGCGCCACCGAGATCGTCCACATCGGCCAAGCAGTGATGGGCTGCGGCGGCACGGTCGATTACTTGCTCGACGCTGTCTTCAATTACCCGACACTGGCAGAGGCGTACAAAGTGGCCGCCCTGGACGTGACCAACAAGCTGCGCACCGTGGAGCGCCTCCGCCACTAGTCGACGTTGAGCGTCAGCGACCAACGCCGAGGGCCAAGACGTGGCTCCACACTTCCCTCACGCGGAAAGGAACGATGAGGGAAGAGTGGTACCACGCTCGGCCTGTTATTCGCATGCCCAAGGCACAGTCGGGGTCGCCACGTTGGCGCGGTCGGGCCTTGATCTTCCCTTAGACGCAAGGAGGTCGACGGACCTGGGCACACTTTGCTGCGTCGTCCCCTCATCGTTCTTTTCGGCGTGAGGGGACGACGTGCAACGTGCTGGCCAGCGTCCCGCACCGGTCCCAGGACGGGGACGGTTTGCTGCCACAAGCCGCCGTCCCTGCCAGAGCAGCCACCACTAAGTGGCGGCGACGCGCCTGTCGTCAGCGCGCTTGTCGTCGCTGCGCATCCCGGGCAGCAGCAGGAAACCCAGCGTGACCGCAGCCCCTAGGACGCCGACGCCAACAAGCGTCTGGCGGGCGCCAAGCGCCTCTGCGACGGGAGCAGTGAGCGCGTAGCTAAGGGGAAGTAGCGCTGTCGAGATGCACCAGTCGATGCTCGATACCCGGCCCAGCATCGAGTTGACGACACGCCGCTGCTTCACGGTCGTCCAGACGACCGCGCCCGCGACCTCCGCGCCGTTCACGACCACAGCAGCGCTCGCGAGGCCCCAAGCGCTCGTTGCCAGCCCGTAGCCGGCGACCGCCAGGGTAGCAAGCGCCCACCAGCCGTAGATCCAGAGCATGGGCCGTTGCGGGTGGCGCAGGCGCGCCGAGGCGACTGCACCGGTCAAGGCTCCCGCACCTCCGACGGCGAGCACCGCCCCGTAAGTCGACGCACCCTGGTGGAGGGAATTGCGCACGATATACGGCAATAGCACCTGGGTTGGCCCGACGAACAGAAGGTAAGTGAACGTCGCCGAAACGAAAGTGCCCCAGAGCCACACCTGGCCACGGACGTACCGAAGGCCCTCGGCGACCCCCGACCGTAGGCTCACCTTGTCCGCCGGCCTGGGACCTGTGAGCACCG
>DATKHZ010000013.1:0-5561 GCA_035509995.1 Acidimicrobiales bacterium
CCTACCGGCATTAGGTTGCCGGCGGCCCGTCGCGCTCCGAATGCGTTCCAATGCTGCGTAGGGAGGGTTGTGGGCCGGCGGCTGACGGGGGACAACATGCTTCCGTTACTTAACCGGTTCAGGTAGTAACAGGGAGTACCATAAGCACGCAAGGTTTGCGAGTCAAGTCATCCGCCCAAAGAATTTGCGCTCACGAGTTGAGAAAAGTGTGGGCGATTTGCGCTCACGACTTGAGAAAAGCCTCCGGGGCCGTTTCGCGCTTCACGATGTGAGGCGCGTGGGTGACCTCTAGTGAGCGGGCAGGGCGTCCTGGCCGTGGCCGGTCGCGTTCACAACCAAGGGTGCCGTGCTGGCCCTGGAGATGAGCCTCGGCATTTCGTCCACGTTGCCCGGCATCTCCTCGCCTTCGACCAGCGCGATGAGCGCCTGGGCTGCGCGGGCGCCGTAGGCTACGACGTCTCTTGCGCGGGCCGTAAGCGCCGGCCGCACCACCTCGCACAGGGTCGAGTCGTCGAAGGAGACCAGCGAAAGCTCGGCTGGCACGAGGACACCCATTTCCTGTGCGGTGCCGAGACCTGCAACAGCCATTATGTCGTTGTCGTAAACGATCGCCGTGGGAGGAGACTTGCTGTTCAGAAGCTGTCGCGTCGCCGCTGCCCCGGCCGAGCTCGAGAAGTCTGTAGTCACCACGCGTCCCCTGGCCCGGGCGCCACGTAAGGCTTGTTCGAAAACGCGGGTGCGTACCTGCATGGCCGCGAACTCTGGGGATCCCGCCACCCGGTCGATCCGGCGGTGCCCGAGCGATGCCAAGTGGCCGACGATCTGGCGAATACCTTCGGCGTCTCCGCCCGAGAAGAACGGGACAGACCCCGTGCACCCCGGCCCCCCCACGATCACAGCCGGCAACCCGAGCTGCTCGACCAAGGGGATCCTTGGGTCGTCGACGCGGAGGTCTACGAGCAGCACGCCGTCGACGCGTCGTTCGGCCCACCAACGCCGTAACACCTCGGTCTCTGCGTCGACATCTTCCACAATCTGCAGCATCAGGGCGACCTGGCGCGCAGAAAGCTCGGACTCGATACCGGAGAGCAGCTTGGAGAAGAAAGGCTCGTACGCCAACGTCCTGGCCGGCCTCGCAAGGGCCAGCCCGCAAGCGCCTGCCCGCGATGCCGACAATGCACGGGCAGCCCGATTGGGGTGCCATCCGATCTCGTCAGCGATGGCGAGGATGCGCCGGCGGGTGAGCTCCGAGACTCCCGGATGGCCGTTGAGCGCGTAGGAGACCGAACCCTTCGAGACACCTGCCCGCTGGGCGATGTCTGTGATGGTCGGCCTGCGGGGCCCTTGTCCCTGCCTTCGTGGCACGCTTTTCTCCTCGCTTGCCGGTTACTCTAGTGACCCGGCTCGGCCAAGCATTTAATCGACGCTGGCAGCCCTAGGAGCTGCTCAACCTTGGCGACGCCGCCGGTTGGGGACATCGAGGCCGGCGCGACAATGTCGAGGTGGCCCACCGTTTCATCATCCCCGAGGACCTAGCGCGGGCCGCTACCAAAGAGGGACGCGAAGGATGGCTGGCTGAGCTGCCGGTCCTAGTGGCGCGGGTCGCCGCCAGCTGGCAGATCGAGGTTGACGAACCCTTCCGTCCCGGCGGTGAGACTGCCTGGGTGGCGCCGGCTCGCGACCATATGGGCAAAGAGTCCGTGCTCAAGGTTTGCTGGCCTCACCCAGAGGCGGCGCATGAGGCCGACGGCCTACGGAGCTGGGGCGGAGCGGGTGCCGTACGTCTCTACCGCGCAGACAAGCTGGCGGAGGCGACGGTGCTTCTCCTCGAGCGGTGCCGGCCGGGGACGCAATTGCGGTCCTCGCCTCCCAAAGAGCACGATCTCGTCGTCTCCAGCCTGCTGCGGCGCCTGTGGAGAGAACCCCCGCCCGACCATCGATTCAGACCTCTCTCGGACATGTGTGACTATTGGGCCGAGCGGTACGAGTCCCGGGCCCGGTCCGAACGGAGCTGCCTTCCTTCGCCGTTGGCGAAAGAAGGCATCCGTCTCCTCCGCGAGCTCTCAAGGGGTGGCGGTACGTTGCTGCTTCACACCGATCTCCACGCCGGCAACGTGCTCGCCGCTGAGCGAGAGCCGTGGCTCGCCATCGACCCGAAGCCTCACATCGGAGACCCTACCTACGATGTGACCCAACACATCTTCAACGGGGTGTTCATCGAGGGTTTAGACGCTGGCGCCGTCGCTTCTCGCATGGCGAGCCTGCTCGATCTCGATCTCGACCGGGCCCTGCTCTGGCTCTTTGCCCGGGCTGTCGAGGCTTCTCCCTACTGGCCTGGAATGGCAGACCTGGCCCGGACGCTCGCTCCTTCCTGAACAGGGACCCGGGAAGACCGCACAAACGAAACGGCTCAGGACCGCCGGTACTTCGCAGCCGGTGGCCACGCCGGAATAACTCGCCCGCAGTCCTCCACTCCTCCCCCGCTATTGGCCGGGACATCCGGTGCTCGGTCCGGCTCCGTATAGCTCAGGAGGCTCAAGAACCCGAGCCCAAATTGGAGGCAACTATGGAGCTATACAATCGCCGGCAGGTCCTCACGGGGATCTCTGCAGGCTTGGCAGTTGCGGGAGTAGCGGCAACCATGCCCGCCGGGTCTGCCAGCGCAGCAGCTGCCGCCCTCGTCAAAGACAACAACGTTGTCAAGGAAAGTTCGCTCAAAGACAGCCCAGCCGCGGCATCGTTCGACGGTACCGCCGAGCCGGTCGTGGCCTACATTCGCGACGCCAGTAGCGGCGAGATCAGCCTGTTCGTCGGTTCCCGGGAAGTAACACTTCACGACAGCAGCATCGTCGCCAAACTGGCCTCCGCTGCCAGCAAGGGGGCTTGATCAATGTCTTCGCACCGTGAAGCCCCCGAAATCTCCAAGGACCCCGTCGCCGACAGCGCAGACCTTTATGCTTTCGTTTCCCCCGACCGCCCCGACCACGTCACGATAATCGCCAACTACGTGCCCCTCCAGGGACCTGACGGCGGCCCCAACTTCTACGAGTTTGGCGACGATGTCCTGTACCAGATCAAGGTCGACAACACCGGCGACGGCAACGCCGACGTCACCTTCAACTTTTCGTTCCGCAGCGAGCTGACGATCCCGAGCAGTTTCCTATATAACGACGGGCCGATCGAGAGCCTCAACAGCCCTTCGTGGAACCGCCGGCAGTTCTACAGCGTCTCGATGACATCTGGCGGCAAAACCACCAAGCTTGGGACCAACTTGGCATGCCCGCCCTGCAATATCGGGCCGCTGTCTACCCCCGATTACCCCAAGCTCGCTTCCGAAGCCGTCTACTCGCTGGGATCCGGGCGCAAGGTGTTCGCCGGGCAGCGCGCTGACGGTTTTTATGTCGACCTCGGTGCGATCTTCGACCTCGGCGACCTGCGGCCGTTGGCGAACCTGCACGCCACCTTCGGTCTGCCCAAGCTCGCCGCGGCCAAGGGAGTCAACAGCACCCGTTACCTAAACGTGCACAGCATCGCGATACAGGTGCCGATCACCGACCTGACCAGGGGCGGGGCCCATCCCAAGGGCGCTCTCGACCCTGCAGCCACCATCGGGGTTTGGACGACGGCCAGCCGCCACAAGGCGCGGGTTTGGGACAACGCCAGCCAGGCCTACAGCGACAGCGGCCCCTGGGCCCAGATCTCGCGTCTGGGCAACCCGCTCATCAACGAGGTGGTTATCCCGCTCGGCGCCAAGGACAGGTGGAACCGCTCAGCGCCCGCCGAGGACTCCGGCTTCGCGGCCAACTACGAGAACCCCGAGCTGTCCAACCTGCTGCCCATCCTCTACCCCGGGGCCTTCCCCAACCTGGCTGCGTACAACGCGACCAAGGCACCCCGTGCCGACATCGTCGCGATATTGCTGACGGGCATCCCGACCGGGGTCGTCTCGCCCGGGTTCCAGAACTACACCGGAAAAGTCCAAGCGGACCAGCTCCGGCTCAACGTTGCCATACCACCTGCCTCCAAGCCGAGCCCGCTCGGTGTCGTTGGCGGCGACGTGGCGGGCTTCCCGAACGGCCGGAGGGTCTTCGACGACGTAGTCACTATCGAGCTGCGAGCCCTCGCCGGGGCCACGCTCCCGCTCGTCGACAAGTCCTTCAAGGCCGACGGCGCGGTGAGCGTAGTGACCGACGGGCTGGACGGCAGCGACGAGGCCTACCTCAGTGTGTTCCCCTACCTGGGCGTGCCTACGAGCGGGTACGAAGTCCGGGTGGCCTGAGTGCACTCGCAGGTACGCCAACGCCAGCTCGCCCCTCGCCGGCAGGCGTTCGCAGCGGTTTACCCGGGCCTGCCGCAGGCGAGTACCGGGTGGATGGTTGCCGACAACTGGTCACGGTCAACGGAGGGCGGGTGACCGAAGCTAGCCTCGACGCTGGATGAAACCGGACCTCCGCAACGCGAGCGACGTCACCCTGGCTATGGCTATCGCTCGCTGGGACCAGGAGGCACTGGCTGAGGTGTACCGCCGCAACGCCGGGCCGGTCTTCGGGCTGGCCCGGAGAGTCCTGGGAGACGCCGCTGTCGCAGAAGAGGTGGTCCAAGAGGTCTTCCTCCGGCTCTGGCACGAACCAGGGCGCTACGACCCCGAACGAGGGAGCCTGCGGACGTTCCTCCTCTCGCAGGTGCACTCCCGGGCGGTTGACATGCTGCGCTCTGACACCGCGCGCCGCCAGCGAGAAGTCCGGGATGCTCGATCCACAGCGTCCGGTCAGTATGACGTCGAGCACGAGTTCTTGGACATCGCCGTAGCGGAGGGAGTGCGCGACGCGCTCGGCGTACTGCAGCCCGGGGAGCGCAGCGCCATCGAACTTGCATATTTCGGGGGCCACACGTATAGGGAGGTGGCCGTGATCCTCGGAGAGCCCGAGGGCACAATCAAAAGCCGGATCCGTTCAGGGATGCGGCGAATGCACTCATCGCTCGCGGCCAAGGGATTGGCCGTTGGCAAAATGCAACCCGCCGAGGAGAACCCCTGATGGATGCCGTGGACCATACCGAGTTCGCGGAACTGCTGGCCGTCTACTCACTCGATGCGCTCCCGCCCGATGAGGTAAGCGAGTTGGAGGGCCATCTCGCCGATTGCCCACGCTGCCGCGCCGAGCTCGAGTCGTTGCGGGACGTGGCGGCCCTGCTGGGCAACTCCGGTGTGAACGCTCCTGTAGGGACCTGGGACCGCATAGCCAGCGAGCTCGGCCTTCCACCAGCCGACGAGGCAGTCCCCGTGCTCGCCTTCCAGAGCCGCAAGCGCACCCCCGTGTGGCGCAACGTCGCCCTCGCTGCGGCCGCGGTGGTCATGGTGGTCCTCGGGCTTCTCAGCTACAGGGTCGTCAACCTCGACAACCGGGTCGGCCAGCTGCAGGCATCGCTCGCTCAGCGGGGAGTGGGCCAACTTGTTACCCTGGCCATCGAAAATCCAGCGAGCCGCGACGTCGAGCTCACAGCCAAGACATCGGCCGCGCGAGCACATGTCGTGGTCCTACCCGATGGCACCGCCTACTGGG
>DATKHZ010000014.1:0-3720 GCA_035509995.1 Acidimicrobiales bacterium
AACACGTGACGACCTGGCCGCCTCCCTCGCCGTCCATGCGTACGTACCGGCTCGTTTCCTCGACAAGGCCGTACGGTTCGCTGGCAACGATGAAAGCGTCCTCGGCCAGGCCGATATTGAGGCTCTGACCGCTTCCACGAAGAGCGAGGTAGAGCTCGTCGGGGAGTCTCGACGCATTAGCCGCGATACCGACGGAGCCGTCGAAACGGCCTACGGCTTCGCGGAACGCCTCTCCGGGGGCCAACCCGGCCGCAATGTAGCGAGCGACGAGGGTAGGTACGAGCTTCGCGTCCGTGGTGACCTCCGCCTGCACGGCCAAGTGCTCTGAGACGACCAATTCGGCGTGGTTGTCGACGTCGCCGTTCAAGGCGCCTATGACATATGGGCAGGGGCCCTCACCGCCCACTTCGTCCGAGTTGAGCGGGTGAGCGTTCGGCTCCGAGATCAATCCCACGCTCGCCCACCTGGTGTGGGCGACGAGCGTTGCACGCACGTCAGGGGAAGCCAGCGCCCGCGCGAGCAGGGCATCCGTGCTTACGGCTTGGCGCAGCGCCGCGACGTTGTCGCCCAGCTCGCCGATCTCCGCCGCCGCCTTGTACACGATTGAGAGGCAGCCGTCGGCGGCGCGGACCGCCATCGAGCTGAACAAGGGGTCGTCCCTCTCGCCGATCAACGCCAGGACAGAAGGATCCGAGAGGTCGAGCCCATGGCCGGCAAGCATCAGGTGCAATCCCGCCGAGTCCCTCCCGCGCACTTCCAGGCGGTCGAGGGACCTGAACGTGACGTGCGCCGCCCAGAGCACCCCGAGCGCGGCCGCGCCCGGCAAGGAACCATTCGCGGTCACGCCGAGCCGGCCCGCCAGGGCAGAAACGCTCTTCACCGCGTCCAACCGGTCATGGCTGAGAGCCCAAGTGGCGTCGTGGAGGACCACAAGTGCTGCGTTCAGCTCCTCCAGTTGGGCCGTGCTCAGCTCGACGTAGCCCTTGTCAAGCGCAGCCTCGAAATCTGCCACCTGCGCTTCGATCCCCGCCGTACCACTTGTGAGAGCCTGGGCCGCGTCGGGCGCGCCGAGCAGGCAGCAGAGGCCGGGCACACCGCGCAGCGATGCGTCGAGCCCGCTAAGTGCCTCGCTGGCAGCACGGAGGGCTTCCAGCTGGCCGGCGAAGCTCGGACCTGCAGCGAGCGTTCCGAGTGTGCGGGAGACGAAGCTCAGTGTCGCAGCTACTTCGGCAGGGTCGGGGGGCGGGCGAAGTGAGGGCCGCGCGAGGACGGCGACAATGCCACACATGTAGAAAAGGGTAGCGGCGCGGGCAGCCGTTGGGGCCGGAGGGGCCTGAGGAGGCGGCCCTCGGAGTGGCTTAGGAGCGCTCCGGCGGGGCAGGGGCACCCAAAGTCGCGTGAAGAGCTGCCACGATGCGCTCCACGGCGGCTTCGGCCACAGCTTGGGTCGGCGCTTCAACCATTACCCTCACGAGAGGCTCGGTGCCGCTCGGGCGGAGCAACACCCTGCCGCCGTCGCCGAGCTCGGCTTCGACCTTACGGACTTCGCCCCAGACAGCCTCGGCTTGGTCCAAACCGTCCCGGTCCGAGACGGCGACATTGCGCAACACCTGGGGGAAGCGCTCCAGGGCGCCCGCCGCCATGTCCTCGAGGCGAGCTCCTCGCCTCGTGATCAGGTCGGCGAGCAGCAGGCCCGAAAGCACGCCATCGCCGGTAGTGGCCAACGAACGGAACACGATGTGCCCAGACTGTTCGCCGCCCAGCGCCCAACCGTGTGAGTCGAGCGCCTCCAGGACGTTGCGGTCGCCGACGCCGACTGTTTCCACCTTGACCCCGGCGCCCCTCATCGCTTGATGAAAGCCGATGTTCGTCATCACCGTGACCACAACGGTCCCACCGGAGAGCAGGCTCCTACCCGCCAGGTCGGTGGCAAACAGGGCGAGCAAGCGGTCGCCGTCGACAACGTTGCCGCCGGCATCGACCGCGATCACCCGGTCGGCGTCGCCGTCGAAGGCCAGGCCCAGGTCGGCTCCCTCCGCGACAACGGCCCTGGCCAGCTGACCGGGGTCGGTGGACCCACAGTTGTCGTTTATGTTGGTGCCGTTGGGCTCTGCTGCCAGGACGGCCACCAGCTCGGCGCCCGCTCGTTCGAACACCGCCGGCGCACTTGCGAACGCGGCCCCGTTCGCGCAGTCAAGCGCCACCCGCAAACCCCCCAGGCGCCGCCCCTCGAGTGCGGAGAGCACGTGGTGCTCATAGCGCTTGAGAGCGTCGGCATCGGTGTCGATGCGACCTACTAGCGCCGGCGCCGCACCCGCAAGGGAGCCGGTGTTCGAAGGTTGTGGAGCAGGCGGCGCGGACCGCTGCGAGAGAATGACCTCGAGCTCAGCCTCCAGCGCGTCTTCGACCGCGTCAGGCAGCTTGGAACCGCCCGAGGAGAAAAACTTGACGCCATTGTCCCAATAGGGGTTGTGCGAGGCGGAGATGACCGCCGCGGGTGCGGACTGTTCCGCCGACAGGTAGGCGACTGCCGGCGTGGCCAAGACCCCGACATCGGTCACGCCGACGCCCTCGCTCGCAAGGCCCGCCGACAGGGCCGCCTGCAGGAGCGGGCCGGAGCGTCGCGTGTCCCGCCCGACGATGAACCGCCTGTCGCTGCCTGGGGGACTGGCCAGGACGCGAGCTGCTGCCCTGCCAAGAGCCAGCACAAGCTCAGGTGTCAGCTCAACGTTCGCCAAGCCTCTGACGCCATCGGTACCGAAACGGAGCATCCACTCGGTCCGAGCCGCAGTCCTCGCGCCAGGCTGATTTAGCGCTTGGAGTACTGGGGCGCCTTGCGGGCTTTCTTCAAGCCGTACTTCTTCTGTTCCTTCTCCCGTGGGTCACGGGTGAGGAACCCGGCACGCTTCAACGCCACACGCAGCTCGGGTTCGAGTACGGCGAGAGCTCGGGCGATGCCGAGGCGGAGCGCTCCAGCCTGGCCGGAAATACCGCCCCCGTCCAGGGTCGCATCGATGTTGTAGTCGCTTGCCTTGTCGACGAGACGGAGCGGCTCGGTGAGCACCATCCGGTGGGTAGCAGAAGGGAAGTACTCCTCGACCGGTCGCCGGTTGCACACGATCGCACCGTCACCAGGGCGCAAGCGGACGCGAGCGATGGCAGCTTTGCGCCTGCCTGTGGTCTGGGATAGGGGCTTGGGCACGGGCCGTTTTCTCCTCGGGTCAGGCTACGCGGTGCGCAGAGTGGTCGAGCGCCATGGGTTTGGGGGTCTGGGCTGCATGAGGGTGCTCGGGGCCGGCGTAGACCTTGAGCTTGCTGAGCATTTGCCGCCCGAGCGGGCCTTTGGGGAGCATGCCCTTAACCGTAAGGCGAACGACTTCCTCGGGCTTCTTGGCCAGCATGTCGCCGTAGGCCTGGGCCCTGATGCCACCGGGGTAGCCCGAGTGCCTGTAATAGAACTTCTGAGCCCCCTTGTTGGCCGTCAGCACCACCTTTGCCGCATTGACGACTATTACGTGGTCGCCAGTGTCGATGTGGGGGGCGAACATGACCTTGTGCTTGCCACGCAGGACGCGCGCGACCTCGGTCGCCAATCGGCCAAGTACGGCACCAGTAGCATCGACCTCATGCCACTCGCGGCTGATCTCGGAAGCTTTGGGAGAGTAGGTACGCACGGGGCGACCAGCTTAGAGGGCCCGCAGCGTAATGGCCAGCCGGGCC
>DATKHZ010000015.1:0-2788 GCA_035509995.1 Acidimicrobiales bacterium
GTCGGCGACGACCCTTCCTCGTGCCATTAGCACGACCCGGTCGGCGTAGGCATCGGCCTCTTCCAGGTAGTGGGTTGCGAAGAGCACGGTCTTCCCGCGAGCGGCTACGCCGCGCATGGAGGCCCAAAAATCCCTCCGCCCCTCAACGTCGAGGGCGGCCGTGGGCTCATCGAGGACCAGCAGCTCGGGGTCAGCCACGAGCGCGATCGCGAAGCGCACCCGCTGAGCCTGGCCACCTGACAGCTTGTTGGTACGGCGATCGGCGATGTCAGCGATACCGGCGATCTGGAGGGCTTCTTCCACGTCGAGCGACTTGGGGTAGAGCCCGGCGACCAACTTAACCAGCTCGCGGATCGTCAGGTCTTTGACCAGGGAACCAACCTGCAACATGCCGCCGACCAGCCCGGCCTTGACGGCGTCCGTGGGCGTGCGACCGAACACCGTGATCCGACCCGCGTCCGGCCGCTGCAGGCCGAGCAACATGTCGATCGTCGTGGTCTTGCCGGCGCCGTTGGGGCCGAGCAGGGCAACCGTCGACGACGGGGCGATCGAAATGTCCACCCCCTGAACTGCCTTGACCTCGCCGAAGGACTTGTGGAGGCCCGAAATGACCACGCCCTGGGCGTCGACTGGAGCGACGGCGCGGGCCACCCCTGAACTCCCTTGCGCCGCGGCCACCATAGCGGCGAGGCTAGCCAGATGGCACAGCGCGCTCAACCCGCCCGCGGTATGCGGGACATCGTCCCCCCCGAGGCCGAGCTGCGCCGGCAGGTCGCCAACCGCATCCTCGACGTTTACGCTGCCTACGGCTACGAGGTGATCGAAACACCGGCTCTCGAGGACCTCGACGTCCTGATCGGAAGCCAAGGCGGGGAAAACGAAACACTCATCTTCAAAGTAATGAAGCGAGGCGCCAAGCTCGACGAGGAGCTCGAGCGTCGCGGAGAACTGGCCGACATGGGCTTGCGCTTCGACCTCACCGTCCCCCTTGCACGGTTCGTCGCCAACCACTTGAACGACCTGCCGATGCCCTTCAAAGTCGCCCATATTGCACCGGTGTGGCGGGCCGAGCGGCCTCAACGGGGAAGGTTCCGGGAGTTCACCCAGTGCGACATCGACATAGTGGGCGAAGCCAGCATTGCGGCAGAAATCGAGCTGTGCACCGCAACAATCGATGCTTTGGAAAAGATCGGCATCCGTGGCTGTACGGTGAGGCTCAACGACCGGCGCTTGTTACGAGCGGCCGTCGAGCACCACCTTGGGCCATTGGGCCACGCCGCCGCTGTGTACATCGCCCTCGACAAGTTGGACAAGGCAGGCAGGGACGAAGTGGCGGCGGAATTGGCTCGGGCCGGGCACGACGTCGCTTCGGTGGAGAGGCTCCTCGTAGCGTTTGACGAGGCTGAACTGATCGGTCCGCCCGAGGTCCAGACCGGCCTCGAAGGGACACTGAGGGCGTTGGAAGGCCAAGGCCTTTCCGTACGCTTCGACCCGACGTTGGTGAGAGGAATGGGTTACTACACCGGGCAGATCTTCGAGGTGTCGCACCCAGACCTCCCTTATTCGCTTGCCGGCGGTGGCCGCTACGACGGGATGATGGCACGTTTTGGCGCTACTGCGCTGCCGATGTGCGGGTGCTCGATCGGTTTCGAGCGGGTTTGCGAACTGGTCGACAAGAACGCTTTCGGTACCGGCCGGGCAAAGATAGCCGTGACATGTTCGGACGACGAAGAGCTGTTGCGCTGCCTAGCCCTTGCACGAGCCAAGCGGGACCAAGGCACCGTCGTCAACGTCGTGCGGCGGGCGCGCAACATCCGCAAGCAGCACGACGACTTACAAAAGCTCGGGTATACCGATGTCCTCGACGGCGAGACGTGGGACCGATAGTGCGGGCGCTCGGTCGTGGCCGCGATCACGGCCACCGCGCTCGTTGGCAGCGGTGCTCAGTAGTACTGCTGCCAGTTGGCGATGGAGGGGTGGTACCTGCCGGCAGGCCCCTCCCCGAAAAGGCGCAAGATGTTGCCCGTTACGGCCTGCACCACAGTGGACGGGCAGGCTGGTAGCAGTCCCGTGCAGGCTTCCAGTGCCGGGATCCAGCCGATCGTGCCAGTGGCGAGTACCCCTCCCCCACCATTTTGCCAGGTGTAATAAGTCATGTCGGCGTCCAGTATGTGGCCCACTTCGGGTTCGACGGGCGAATGCGACAGGATCTCCAGGTTGGGCGGGGACGGTTGGCTTGTGTCGTAGGCGTCATAATCTCCGGCCTCAACGCCTTTGAGCTGAGCACCTTGTGGAGCTCCGCTACCGGCGAACGGCCAGGCGGTGGCGTCGCTCACAACCATCGGGTCGTTTAGGCCATAACCCTGGTACGTGTCACCAACTACTTCGCTCGGCGGCGCGTTGGCCGGCGGCTCCGCCCAAGTGTTGCCCGTGGCGTTGCTGGGGTCCCTACCGTATATGGGGTCAGCCGTGGGGTCCCGGTAATCCACCTCCTCGCGGTTAGGGCCCATCGCGCTGGCCTGGAGCCGGGCGTGGCGAAGGACCGGGGAAGCACCGAAATAAATGACGTTCACCCCCTCCGCCCGGGCTGCGATGACACCGTTGCGCTCCTGTAGCGTCCAGGTCTCGTCGTGACCAAGGGTCAGCAACGTCTTGTGGCGCCGGAGCAAGTCCGGGTGCGCTGAAAATGTGACATCGGTCCAGTAGGTGACGTCGAGGCCGTGTTCTTCTGCCCAGTAGATGAGCGGGTATTCGAGAGCCATGAAGTCCCCCGCCCCGTTCCCATTGG
>DATKHZ010000016.1:0-2553 GCA_035509995.1 Acidimicrobiales bacterium
GGTCGCCGCCTCGTCAGCGGGGTCGGGTCCCGCCATGGCCAGAAGGAGCGCGGCGGCATCCGCCACGGTCCGGGCCATCGGACCGGCGGTGTCCTGGCTCGGCGAGATCGGCAAGATGCCGTCCCGGCTGATCAGCCCGAGAGTCGGCTTGATGCCAACCAGGCTCTGGTGGACCGCCGGACTGATGATCGAGCCGTCAGTCTCCGTTCCGACCCCTATGGTCGCCATGTCCAGGGCCACCGCGACCGCCGTGCCACTGCTCGAACCACTCGGCGTCAGTGCCAGGTCGTAGGGATTGAGGACTTGGCCGCCCAACGAGGAGTAGCCAGAGGGCATCCCATCGGTGAGGAAGTTGGCGAGTTCCGAGAGGTTGGACTTGGCCAGGATCACGGCGCCTGCTTCCCGTAATCGCCGGACCAGATGGGCGTCGGCCGCTGCGGTGGAAGCAGCAAGAGCAACCGCGCCAGCCGTCGTGGGTTGGCCGGCGACGTCGATGTTGTCCTTGATGACGACCGGTATGCCTTCGAGAGGGCTGCGGGGCCCGTGCCGGGAGCGGTACCGGTCACTGGCCTCTGCCTGCTCGATGGCGTCGGGCATCACAACCCGGATCGCCCCAAAGAGGGGATCGAGCCGCTCGATGCGTGTCAGGCGGGAACGAACCACCCGAACACTGGTCGTCGTGCCCTCAGACATGGCCTGGCCCAGTTCGGCCACCGTCCCGGTGCTCACCAGGGCCGATCATCCCAGGTTCCTTGCTGGGTGCGACGCTCGCCACGGCCTCCCTCCGGCTCTGGCGACCCCCCGGTGGTCGCCGGAACCGACCACCTGAACCTCTCCCGGTCGCTCCTGCCCTCGGCAGAGACCCCGTCTCCCCGCCGGACCGGGACCCCGGGGGCCGGCGCGCAGCGCCTATGCCAAGGAGACCGGGCGCCCGTGCGAACCGTATACGCGGCTCTGCAACCCCAGTTACCAGCCCGTATACACTTCAGTGGGCGCGCGACCTCCGCCGCGTATGTACTCTCGGGAGCCCTCCGGCACCGGGGTCCCGGCCGCTGGGCGGGGCCGCCAGCCAACGGCTGGAAATCCCCAGCCCATGCGGTAGACTCTCAAGTCGGCCCTTGGACCGTGCCCCCTGCGGAACGCGCCCTCGGATCGATCCGAATTTTGCACCCTCCGGCCTCGCGTCGCCTGGTGCGCCGGAGTAGCACCAGAGACCAGTTCGAGGAGAGTCACCTGCCCAAGCCCAAAGAAGATGCCATCGTGCTCGAAGGCACGGTGGTCGAGCCGTTGCCCAACGCCATGTTCCGAGTCGAACTCGAGAACGGCCACAAGGTGCTGGCGCACAGCTCGGGGAAGATGAGGATGCACCGCATCCGCATCCTCCCAGGGGACAAGGTCCAGGTCGAGATCACGCCGTACGACCTCAACCGAGGTCGCATCACCTATCGGTACAAGTAACAGAGAAGGACGAGTCAAATGAAGGTTCGACCCAGCGTGGGCCCGATTTGCGAGAAGTGCAAGGTCATCCGGCGGCGAGGCGTCGTACGGGTGATCTGTGACAACCCGCGTCACAAGCAGCGGCAGGGTTAGGGAGAGGAAGCGACATGGCCCGAATTTCCGGCGTCGACATCCCGCGTGAGAAGCGGCTCGAGATCGCGCTGACCTACATCTACGGCATCGGCCCGACGCTCTCGAAGCAGATCACCGACGCCGTCGACATCAGCCCCTCCACGCGTGTCCGTGACCTGACGGACGAGGAGGTGGCGAAGCTCCGCACCTACATCGACCAGAGCTTCCGGGTCGAGGGTGACCTGCGCCGGGACGTCTCCCAGGACATCAAGCGCAAGATGGAGATCAACTGCTATCAGGGCGTGCGGCACCGCAAGGGTCTCCCGGTCCACGGCCAGCGCACCCACACCAACGCCCGCACCCGCAAGGGGCCCAAGAAGACTGTGGCGGGGAAGAAGAAAGCGGTGAAGAAGTAGTGGCCAAGCCAGCCAAGCCCGGACAGCGGCGCCCCCGCCGCAAGGAGCGCAAGAACGTCGCGTACGGCGTCGCCCACATCAAGAGCTCGTTCAACAACACGATCGTCTCGATCGCCGACCCCGAAGGCAACGTCCTCGCCTGGGCGTCGGCGGGCAACGTCGGGTTCAAGGGCTCGCGCAAGTCGACGCCCTTCGCGGCGCAGCTGGCCGCCGAGGCCTGCGCCAAGCGCGCCATGGAGCACGGCGTGCGCAAGGTCGATGTCTTGGTCCGTGGTCCGGGCTCGGGCCGCGAGACCGCCATCCGTTCGCTGGCTGCGGTCGGCATCGAGGTGGTCGGCATCAAGGACGTCACTCCGATCCCGCACAACGGCTGCCGCCCCAAGAAGCGGCGCCGGGTCTAGGACGAGAAGAAGAGGAACGAGGAACCACTCCCCATGGCTCGATACACCGGTCCCGTCTGCCGCCTCTGCCGGCGCGAGCGGACCAAGCTTTTCCTGAAGGGCGAGCGCTGCTACTCGCTCAAGTGCCCGGTCTCCGAGGCGGTGACCGACCGTCACAGCCGCGCCTA
>DATKHZ010000017.1:0-9153 GCA_035509995.1 Acidimicrobiales bacterium
AGGCTGACAGCCCGGGGACCATCTCGGTCGCCATCGTCGGGAGGCCCAATGTCGGTAAGTCGACCCTTTTCAACCGGCTTATAGGCGACGAGCGGGCAATCGTCCACGACATGCCGGGGACCACGCGGGACACCATCGACACCGTGGTCGAAACAGCTGATGGGCCCGTGCGCTTCATAGACACCGCCGGCATGCGGCGGCGTGGCAAGGAGGCCGAGGGCGCCGAGTACTACTCGATGGTGCGTGCGCTGCAAGCCATCGACCGCGCCACCCTGGCGCTTGTCGTGATCGATGCCAACGAGGGGGTCACCAAGCAGGACCAGAGGCTGGCCGAGCGGGTCGATGCAGCCGGCAACCCCGTCGTCATCGTTCTCAACAAGTGGGACCTGCTCGACAACGAGGCCAAGGAGCAGGTCAGGGCCCAGGTCGCCAACATGTTGGGCTTCGTTTCGTATGCCCCGAGCCTGGAGATCAGCGCCCAGACAGGTCGAGGGGTGCAGCGGCTCTACCCTGCCCTCGCCAAGGCCGTCGAGGCGTACCGCCGGCGGGTGCCGACGGCGCTGCTCAACAAGGCCCTTGCGGCCGCCCAGGCGGCTCATCCTGCCCCGCACGGTGCGAGGGTGCTCTATGCCACCCAGGGGGCTACGGACCCGCCGACTTTCACGCTCTTCACCTCAAAGGAGCTGCCTGCGAGCTATATCCGCTACCTGGAGCGCTCGATCCGGGAGCGCTTCGATTTCGGGCCGACACCCCTCAAGCTGCGGGCCCGCCGTCGCGCCAGTTGATGCCGGGCGGAGCTCAGACCCGCCGGATCGCCAGGATCGCTACGTCGTCGTGCAGGGGAGAGGAAAAGTCCCTGGCCGCCTCGAGCAGGGTCTTGCAAAGGATCGTGGTGTCCTGGCCGGGGTCGCGGCGCACGATATGGGCGACCCGTTCCTCCCCGAACAGCTGCCCTCCTGAGCGAGCCTCGGTGAGCCCGTCGGTGTACAGCACTACGAGGTCCCCGACCTCGAGCGGGAGGTCGCGGGAAAAGTAACCTGCGGTCGGGTCGAGCGCCAGGAGGGGCCCGGTCGCACGTAGCGGCCGCATGTCGCCGTGCTGCCACACGAAGGCCGGGGGGTGGCCCGCAGACGCGTGGCGCATCGTGTTTGCTTCCGTGTCGAAAATCACGGTGCAGACCGACACCATGTCTTCGGGGCGCCCCAGGGTCGACAGGGTCTTGTTGAGCTCTTCGAGCGCCTGGGCCGGGTCGCGGTACTGGCGCAGGAAAATGCGCAGGACGTGCTTCACCTGAAAAGCCGTTATCGAAGGCTCAATCCCGTGGCCCGCAACGTCGCCGATAACCACTGCGAGACGGTTTGGCCCCGTGGGGAAGACATCGTAAAAGTCGCCGGCCATCATCCCGCTGCCCGGTTCGTAAACCCAGCCGATGTCAAAGCCCTCGTAAGCCGGGAGTGTTTCCGGGGCAAGGCGGGCTGCCCACCGGCGTGGAGCTAACTGGTCCTGGGCGAGGACCTCCTCGGCGCGCCGTTCCAGCCGGGAGCGCGATTCGGCGAGGCGGGCTTCTGAAAGGAAGCGGGGGGCGTAGCGCAGCGAGACGACCGCCGGGATGGTCACGGCGAGCAGCAGGCCCTCGAACCATGCCGAAGTCGAGAACGAAGCAAGAACCAGACCACCCGCCAGTACGGCGTAGAGGATCGCGGCGTGGAGGTCCTTGTTGAAGGCGCTCCGAGCCAACTTGGCGGCTTCGGAGCTAGTACCCGAGGTGCGCGTCTCGTCTTCGATACGCCGTGCGGCCCTGGCGAGCCGGGCGGCAGCCCTCGACCAGACGACCGACGCCATGGCGCAGACAATGCCGGCGGCAGCCAACCACGGTTGTGCCAGCAAGTTCCGAAAGCCCGACGTCACGCCGGCAGCGAGGACGAGGTGCGCCAACGCGGGGAGCCCATGCACCGGCATGGCCAAAAGGCTACTGCTCAGATGCTCCAGAGCGCCTGGGTCGGGGACATACGGGCGGCGCGAAGGGCGGGGAAGAGGCCCGCTACCGCCCCGATCAGGACCGCAGCGCCGAAACCGCCACCCCAAGCAAGGGGCGGCACGACGATCGCCCAACCCTTCGTGGAGGCGTACACGGCGGTCGAAATGGCGCCGATCGCTATCCCCGTCACGCCGCCCATCATCGAAAGCAGCACCGCCTCGGAGAGGAACTGCAAACGGATATGGCCTTTGGTGGCCCCGAGCGCGCGGCGCAGCCCTATCTCGGAACGCCGTTCGAGGACAGAGATAACCATGATGTTGGCGACGCCAACGGCACCGACAAGGAGCGCCACGGCGCCCAACCCGAGGAACAGGGCATTGAAGGCGCCCTGCGCGTCGGCCTCGGCGGTGAGTGCGGCCGACGGCTGGGAGACGTCGACCTGGTTGGGCGCTTCGGGGTCCGCCGTCGCTGCGAGCACCGAGTAGACAGCGTTCACCTGGGAGGTGACCGCGCGCAGGTAGATCTCCGACGGGTGGCCGTCGAAGCCGAGGTACGTCTTGGCTGCCGGGAAGCCGACGAACACCGAGCTGTCGATCTCGGGCGTCAGCACGGCTTGGTTGAGGATGCCGGCGACGTAGAACCACTCATCGCCGACCCAGATCCGCTCTCCCTCGAAGATCCGGTCTATGCCCAGCCGCTGGGCCGCCGCGGCGCCGAGCACGGCGACGGGCTCTTGGGCCGTGGCGGCGTTCAGCCAGGAGCCTTGCGCAACCGTCGTACCCACGGCGGACAGCAGTCCGAGGCTGGCGGCCTCGACGCTCAGAGCATTGGTGTCGATCGATGGGATGAGAGGGCTCCGGAAGGCTCCGGCGTTGCTGATCGTCCCGTCGTATTGCACGTCTGTCACCGGGCCTATCCGGCCGATCATGCCGGGCGCGTCCACGGACAGCTCTGCGGTCTGCCCGAAAAGAGTCTGGCCGTTTGTGACCGTCAGCAAGTTGGTCCCGAGTTTGTTGATCTCGGCTATCAGCCCGGCCGACGACGATGACGAGAGCCCCAGGACGGCGACGATGGCCGCCACGCCGATCGCGATACCGAGCGCCGACAAGCCGGCCCGCAGCTTTCGGGTCCGTAAACCGACACTCGAAAGGCGGGCGAGGTCGCGCGGTCGCAGCCGCGCCGGGACGAGGGCCCCGGGGCGGTGGCTCCCACTCCCGCCTAGGGCCACGCCGGAGCCTCGCGATCGTCGCCGTCTCTGCCGCCGCCGCCGCCCCTGTCCTCGCTGCCGTCCACGGGGTGGCGGGCGTCGCTGTCGGCGAGGACGAGCCCATCGAGCAGCTCGATCACCCTTCCCATGCGCTGGGCAACGCCGTGGTCGTGGGTGATGACAATGATGGTGGCCCCGTCGTTGTTCAGCTCGGCGAACAGGTCGAGCACCGATTGGCCGGTGCTCGAGTCAAGGTTCCCGGTCGGTTCATCGGCAAGGAGCATCGCGGGCCGCCCGACCAGGGCCCGCGCGATGGCCACCCGCTGGCGCTGCCCGCCGGACAGCTTGGTGGGCAGCACGGCCAGCTTGTCCGAAAGGCCGACTCGGGCGAGCGCGTGGGCGGCGGCTCGGCGGCGCTCGGGAAAGCTCGCGCCGGCGTAAAGGAGGCCGTCGGCCACATTGTCGAGCACGCTCTGGTGTTCGGCCAAGAAGAACTGCTGGAACACGAAGCCGACCCTGCCTGCTCGCAGCGCCGAGAGCTCCCTGTCCGAGAGCTGGGAAATGTCAAAACCAGTCACCCGAACGGTGCCGCTGGTGGGACGGTCGAGCGTCCCGATCAGGTGCAGCAGCGTCGTCTTGCCAGAACCGGACGGCCCGACGATGCCGACGAGCTCCCCGCGATGGACCGTGAAGCTCACGCCACGAAGAGCCTCGACGGGCGGCTCACCAGGGTAGGTTTTGGTGACCATGTCCAGTTCGAGCACTACCGGCGGGTCGTTGCCCAGGTCGAGGCGGTCCCCTGCGGCCGGCGAGGCTGGCCCCGGGTAGGCACGGGTGACAGGCGCGGTCATACGTTGGGGACCACGACCCGCAGCCCGGCAAAAATCCCCGGCCCGCTCACCTGGACAAGCCCGTCGGCGTCGTCGAAGAGGCCGAGCGTCACACCCACGAGATTGTGCACTCCGCCTGCGCCGACCGCTTCAACTGCGTAGCCGCCGCCTGCGAGAGAAAGAAGCGCGTCAACCGGTACGACCAGGGCGTTGTTCGCCGTACCCTCCGTTATCCAGACTTCAACGGGGAGCTGGTCGAGCGTGCCTGTAGCGGCCGGGTCGTTTGGAGCGATATCGACGTTGATCGTCGGGCTTCCGCCGCCGTTGTTGCTGGACGGTACGGTGGCAACCGTGCCGACGTAGGTGACGGTGCCGGGGAGCGTGGCGTTGCTGGGCATGACGATGCTCACCACGTCGCCGACCCTGACGTCAGACTGCAGCGACGAGTCAAGGGAAACCTGGACCTGGCGGGCCAAAAGAGTCACCGCAAGGACGGGCGCGCCGGGAGCCACGGTGGCCCCGATGTTGGGGGTGACAGCCGTGACCCGCACGGCACCTGGCTGGAAAACGACCGAGCCCACAGGCAGCTGACCGCTCGGCGAGAGGCCGAGGGCTGTTTGGAGCCGTACCACGGCCGATTCGGTGGCTGCGGTGAAATTTTCGCCCTGCAGCCCGTGACCGTAGCCGAGGGCAGCCAGGTTGGCGTTGAGCTGCGCTACATCCTCACCAGGGGTCATGCCGGGCGCGAAGGCTCGCCACGGCGTGACCGTTCCGTAGAGCAGGACGACCGGTTGGCCACCGATCGCGAAGAGTTCCTGGCCCCGGCGCACGACCTGGCCAACAGTTGGCACCTCCGTGTAGGTCGAGCTCTCACCGGCCACGTCTGCCTCCCGTTCGTCGGTCGACAAGGTCGCCTCGTCTTGGGTCAGAGTCAGCCTGGCCGCAGCGACCTGGGCCGCCGCTTGCTGGGCCGTCTGGGTGTCCTTGACCTGGGTGGCGCCGACGTTGACCTCAGCTGCGGTCAGTGCCTGGCGGTCCGCGGTCACCTTCGCCTGTACCTGCTGGAGAGTCTGGGTGTTCTTCGTCTTCGTGGACGCGACGTTGACCACAGCGGCGCTGATGGCCTGGCGGTCCGCGGTCACCTTCGCCTGCACCTGCTGGAGAGTCTGGATGTTCTTCGTCTTCGTGGACGAGACGTTTCCCTCAGCGGCGCTGACGGCCTGCTGGTCTGCGGTCACCTTGGCCTGTACCTGCTGGAGGGTCTGGGTGTTCTTCGTCTTCGTGGACGCGACGTTGGCCTTAGCCGAGGTGATGGCCTGCTGGTCTACGGTCACCTTGGCCTGTACCTGCTGGAGAGTCTGGGTGTTCTTCGTCTTTGTGGCCGCGACGTTGGCATCAGCCGAGGTGATGGCCTGGTGGTCTACGGTCAGCTTCGACTGGATCTGCTGGACATTCTGGGTGTTCTTCGTCTTTGTAGCCGGGACATTGGCCTCAGCCGAGGTGATGGCCTGGTGGTCTGCGGTCAGCTTCGACTGGATCTGCTGGACATTCTGGGTGTTCTTCGTCTTTGTAGCCGGGACATTGGCCTGCGCGGAGGTCACCGCCGAGTGGTCGGCGGAAACCTTCTGCTTGTCGCCGTTCACCAATGCCTGCTGGGATGCCACCGCCGCCTGGTCGGCCCCGCAGGGCGTGGGCGAGCCGGAGGGGGGGCCAGACGCGGACGAGGCAGCAGACGCGGACGAGGCAGCAGACGCGGACGAGGTAGACGGTACCGTCGCGATCGCGGCGCCGTTGCCCCGACAATCGGCGGTTTCTTTCTGCTCGTCAGCCGACAAGGTTGCCTCGTCGGAACTCAGGGTCTCCGTATCCGTCGCCAGTGTCGCTCGGGCCGACTGAAGCGCTTGGTCGGCCTGGGCGAGAGATTGCGCGTCGGCGGTCTCTGTCGACTGCAAGCTCGCTTCGTCAGAAACCAGGGCCGCCTGAGCGGCCTGGACCGACGCGTTGGCCTGGGCGAGAGCTTGCGCGTCGGCGGTGTCTGTCGACTTCAAGCTGGCTTCGTCAGAAGTTAGCGTCGCTTGAGCGGCCTGGACCGACGCGTTGGCCTGGGCGAGAAGTTGCGCGTCGGCGGTCTGTGTCGACTTCAAGCTGGCTTCGTCAGAAGTTAGCGTCGCTTGAGCTGCTTGTACCGACTGCCCCGTCTGGGTGACGGTTTCAGAGTTGGCGACGTCAGTCGAGTTCAAGCTGGCCTCGTCAGAAGCGAGCGTCGCACGGGCCCCCTGGACCGACGCCTCCGCCTGGGCGAGAGCTTGTGAGTTGGCGACCTCCGTCGAGTTCAAGCTTGTTTCGTCAGCATCGAGGGTCGCGCGAGCCGCAGGCACGGATTGCTGGCTCTGTTGCAGCGTGTCGGCATTACCCTGCTGTGCCGTTCGCAGGGCGGACTCGTCCGTCCCGAGAGCCTGTTCGGCCATCGCAACAGCGTCTTGCGCCTGCACGAGCGCGGAAGGGGCGGTGCCGGCCGGTAGCACTATGTCGGTAGCTCCGGCGTACGTGAGGGTCCCGGAGACCTCGGTCTGCGAAGAGAGCGTCTCTCTTTCCACTGCCTGCAACGAGGTCGGGTAAGAGTTGTCGGTCACCCCGCCGGCGGCGCTTGGCTTGGACGCGAAGGGGTTTGCGATGGCAACCCAGGCCCCAGCAGCGATCAGCAATACGACGATCACGAGGCCGATGACGCGCCGTCGTCGACGGCGCGGGCGCCAAGCGTCCTCAGGTACCTCGAGGCTGCCCTGGTCGGTCCCCAGCGTGGTCGGAGGCGCTGTCATGCCGCTCTAGGCCCGCCATCGCCCGGGCTACTCGTGAATACGAACTCTGAGCCTTGTTGCATCGCCGGTCCTTTCGACTTTTCCACAAAATTCCTCAGCTGCTGTAAGGCAGGCCCTGGGGGATGAGCTTCTCGCAGATCGCCCTCGCCGCCTCGAACCGTGGTGAGTTGGCGTCCATCCCCGCCGGGAGCGGGAACTTTACGGAGCCAGCTGACGGGAACACAGGGTCGGGAAAGCCCACAATATTGTGCGAGCGCATGCACGCCGCAGCTTTCAGGTAATCGGCTTGTTGTTTCGTGCTGATCTGCGTGGGCCCGGGCTTTCCCGGCAGTAGTTTTTGGCAAGTCGCTTGCGCCGAGTTGAAATGCGGCGAGCTGGAGATGCTGGGGGTGAGGCGGATCGAAATCTGACCTGGTCCAATGACAGGGTCGGGAAAGTTCGCAACACCGTGCGAGCGCATGCACCCCACGTACTTTTCGACGTCGGCACTCAGTTTTCCAAACGCAGGAACGCCGTTACCCCCCGCGACCGCCGCGGCCGCAGCGTGAGGCGGCGTGGTCGTCGTCCCGATGCTCGCCACGCGGGGGGCGGTCGCGCTCCCACAAGCAGCAGCACCGACGGCAAGAAAACAGACGCCTAACAACATGGGCCAAACCTTGCGCATCGTCAACCTCCCGCGACCCGGCCGGCGTTGACTGCGGGCCCAGAGGAACTGCCGGCGCCCGCGGGCCCCTTCGAAGAAATGTGGCCCCCGCCCTTCGGGCCGGGTAGCAGCTTTTGGCACCCTTGCTGGGCAGCCTGGAACACCGGGGAGCTGGGGGTGAGGTCACTTCCGGGCCCAGCCTTAATGGAGATGCTGATCCCACCGCCGCCGGAGTGGAAGACGGGGTCGGGAAAGTCGGCTACGCCGTGGGACCGCATGCACTGGGAGAACTTGAGGGCCTGTGCCTGGAGCTGGGCGATCTGGGCGGGGCTCGGGCCGTGCCCGAAGCCTGAGGTTGGCGTAAAACGCTGGCAGTCGTCGTTGGCCTGCTGGAACGCTTGGGAGTTGGGGTTGACGTTCCCCCCGAAGCTGAAGCCGCCTTGGGAGCTCGGGTCGGGGAAACCGGGTACTCCATGTGCCCGCATGCACCGGGCATAGGCGAGCGGGCTGCCATTGCCGCCGCTCGAGCCCGTTGCCGGCCGGGAGGTTGTGGTGGTGCCAAGTTGGGCGACGCTGGCTGCGGGGGAGCTCGCACCGCAGGCAGATGCCAGCATTGCACAGCCGAGCCCGGCGCCGAAGAGACTGGCGCCCCTCCGCCACGGTACGGCGGCTGACATTTGGGTTCTCGACATCAGCCCCCGTTCTACTCGCCGCGAGGTAACAGGGCTCCAACAGCCCCTGTTACTTTGCTGTTACCGGCCATCGGCCACCCTGAGTAGCAGAAGGAGGGCCCTCCATTGGCAAGACGTCGTTGGTTACACCTGCCGGGACGCACTGTGCGCGTGCGTCTCACGGCCTTGTACGGCGGGCTCTTCCTCGCCTCGGGAACGGGTCTGCTCGCCATCACCTACGCGCTCGTCGCCGGGCAGCGCACTAACACCGCCTTCCGCATAGCGGGGGCTGTGAGGAACGACTTCAAGCTGGTCCCGGCCGGCCCCCAAGCTCAGTTTGTGATCGGGGGAGGAGGTCTACCCGCGAGTGCAGCGGCGGCCCTCCGCCGTTTGTTACAGCAGTCCGCTAGTTCGCAAGCGCAGAGCGCGCCTGTCGTGAGGTCGGCGACGAGCCTGCCAAGCGTTACGAGTGTGACGAGCCTGCCGAGCGTTACGGCGGTGACGAGCCTGCCGAGCGTGACGAGTGTGACGGCAGTGTCGGGCCCGGTCGTCCCCGTCCCACCGCGGGGGGCAGGGTTCGTCAGTTTCCAGGCAAGTCTCCCGACCCCCGACGAACTGCACCGGCTTCTCATTTTGTGCGTGATCGCGCTGGCCATTATGGCGGTCGTATCGATCGGGCTGGGTTGGGTCATCGCCGGTCGCGCGCTCAGCCCGATCCGCGTAATGACTTCGAATGCCCGGCACATCTCCGCCGAGAACCTGCACGAGCGCCTCGGCGTCCAGGGCCCGCCAGATGAGCTCAAGGACCTTGGCGACACGATCGACGACCTGCTGGCGCGGTTGGAGACTTCCTTTGAAGCGCAGAAGCGCTTCGTGGCCAACGCGTCGCACGAGCTGCGGACGCCGCTCACGATGATGCGGACCTCGGTCGACGTCGCCGTCGGTAAGCCTCAGCCCGCGGCCGAAGTACGGGTCCTCGCCGGCAAGGTTGGTGAGGGCCTCGAC
>DATKHZ010000018.1:0-5775 GCA_035509995.1 Acidimicrobiales bacterium
CGAAACGTTCCTTCAGGAATACCGCACCCAAAGAAGCCACGAGCGCTACCGCGCCCGTGATCGCGATAGCCGGCCAATCGCTCATTATGCTCCTGTACGCCCCGACGTCCGGGACAGAAGCTGTGAACGATGCCGTTCGCAGGCGTCGACGGCGAACCAGCGACCCCGGCCGTCCTGGCGCCAACCCACCGCCACTGCTGGCTCCGGGCATCGCTCGGGTTTGCCGTTTGAGTCGTACACGAAGCGGTGACAGCGGCCTCGCTCAGCCGACCAAGCCCCGGCGTAGTCCTCCATGGCTGAGGACTGTACGTCGGCTGTGTGACCGTTACTCCATTGAGGTCTCTTGGGTCTTCGGGGCGAAACCATGGACGCGCTCTCCCAGCTCGTCAAGGACTTGATGGTCGAATCCGGATTCCTTGGCCACGATTTGAGCTCCAGAGATGAAGATGGCGAGCGCGAGAAGGAAGCCGTGACGGACGAAGGCGTCGTCGTCGGGGCGTTGCCGTAGGACCACTACGTGGCCCGGGTGTCGGTCGATATGGCCCTCGATGCTCCCGAGGCCACCGTGGACGTCCCGGTACGACTGGAACCGGTACACCACTCCATAGGCGTTCTTTGCGAACCGCCGGTTCGGCATCCCGCGCTCTCGCATGAGGTCCGACACCTTGCCAGCCATGCCTTCGACGGACAGACCCTGTCCCTTGTTCTGAGAGGTCTTGCCGAGCACGGCGAGGAGGGGCGCCAAGCTCTTGTCCTGTTGGGCCCCCAGCGACTCGAGCGCGTCGGGACCACCAAGCAGGCCGTACATACCGACCAGCCAGGTCTCGTACAGCGGGCGTGTCAGCGTGCCGCATATGTCGAGCAAGCCGGCGTCGACCAAGACCACCAGCCCTGCCAAGAGTTGTCTTGTGCGGGCCACGGATGCGTGGCCAACCTCCAGGGGCATAGCGATGCTCAGTTCTGGGAGCAGTATGTCGCGCGAGGTCACCTGGAGCGCGTCGTTGGCCAGCTCCAGAAGTTCGGGCCATGAAGCCAGTCCGCGGGTCGTTGCCTCCCCGACCTCTGAGGTTTCCATTGGCTCGAAGGCTACGAACGGCACCGACATGATCACCTGAGCTTCCCACAGGGGCGCACACACCGGGTGGCTCACCGGCCGGTCCAGTTGAGTCGACAGGGATCTGGCCTTGGATCGGCCGATCCGCGGTCAGACTGTTGGACGTGCGAGTGGAGAGCGCGACTTCCGTGCCTGCCGCGGCGCTGGTCCGCGTCGCGAGCATCGCCGGAGCGGCCGCGTCAGAGGTAAGGCGGTTTCTGCCGGCCCTCAACCCCGACATCCTTCTGTGGGTCCGAGCGGGCACCGATGTCATCCCCGAAACCGGCGAGGCCGGCATGTCTCTGCGTCCGGGACTTGTGGAGTGGGTCGTTGATCCCCAACGGGCCGGCGGAATCGTGAACTCTGCGGAAACTCACCTCCGTAACACTCTGTTCCACGAGCTTCACCATCAGGTTCGGGGATGGGTCATGAGAGGCGGCACGGGACCGACCAGCTTGATGGACGCAGTGATCGCCGAAGGTCTGGCCACGGTTTTCGCCCGAGACGCAGCCGGTCACGATGCGCCCTGGGCGCAGTATCCGACCAACGTCGAAGACTGGGTCGCTGAGATTCAATCCCTGACAGGTACGCACGACCGCCGACACTGGATGTTCCAGCATCCTGACGGCAGACGCTGGATCGGATATCGGACGGGTACCTATATCTGCGACCGCGCTGTGAAACGCTCAGGGCTTACACCCGCTGAGTTGGTCAGCGAGACCACGGAGAGGATCCTCAATCTGGCCTCCATAGAGAAGGACCGGCCTCCACCCGCATAACATTCGCTATCCCGGGATGGATCCCCGCGACTTTCGGGCACGGCAGGACGCGTCCTCCATCGTGGTCTGGCGAGGGCTGCCAGAGCTCGATTAGCGTTTGGCCTTGCGCGCGGACAGCGTCGTCCGGCGATCTTCGATCGAAGGGACGATGCGATGGTTAATGGCAACGACGGGACGTCGCCTCCGTCCGCGCGGACGACCGACGAGTACTGGGACCGGCTGGTGTCGGTCAGTGCGGGGGACAAACGCCGGCTTCGGACCTTAGAACGTTCGAGGTTGTTCGATCAGGAAGCCGAGCGCTATGACCGGTGCCGGCCGAGATACCCCGACGTCGTGATCGATGAGTTGCTCGGTCCAGAACCGTCTGGCCTCGACGTGCTCGATGTGGGGTGCTGAACCGGGATCGCTGCAAGGGCGATGGCTGAGCGGGGCGCCAAGGTGCTAGGAGTAGAACTCGCGCCACGAATGGCGGGGATCGCCCACCGACACGGAATCGACGTTGAGATCGGCGCCTTCGAGGATTGGGACGCTGCTGGTCGCAGGTTTGACCGAGTGACTTCCGCCCAGGCGTGGCACTGGCTGGACATGGCCGCCGCCACGGCCAAGGCGGCGTCACTCCTGCGACCGAACGGCTGCCTTGGCCTGATCTGGAGTGGAGGCGCTCCCTCCGACAATCTCGCCGACGCGCTGGAGGATGTCTATTCGGCGGCGGTGCCGAGCGGCACGCACCGTCTCTTCCGCGGCTATGCCGCCAATCGGTCGACCGACATCAGGTCAGACTTGGACCCGGTCTTCCCCGCCATCGCCGGAGTACCTGAGTTCGATGCTCCCACAGAGGAATGGTTCCGTGGACGCGGCGCTACCAGCGGGATGAGTGGCTTGACCTGCTGTTGTCATCCAGCGAATACGCCGCCCTGGAGCCGAACCTTCGACACCGTCTGCTCGACGCCGTCGGGACGACGATTGAGGACTACGGAGGCTCGTTCGAAATGAACTTTGAGACAGTGTTGATGACCGCGACCCGGCGCGGCTGACCAGGCCGCTGGCGTGGCACTAACTGCACTCGATACCAACGGGGCCACCCTGGCAAAACCTACGTCGTAACGGACCCGCACCAAAATGGCCGGATCAAGGCGCCCGTCCACCCCCACTGGCTGGGAGCCTGCACGGCGGGGCGCCCCCCCGACTTCCGCACGAAACTGCACGAAATGACGCGCAAGCGGCGGCGCACCTGAACGCCCGGAAGGCCGGCCAGGTCCACCACTGGGCTCCCACACGAAATCGCAGGTAGGAGCATAGAAAAGGCGCCCCGCGGAAAACCGCAAGCCGGGTGAGGCCCCTCGGTAGCCTGGCTCGATGAGTGATGCGCCAAAGCGCACCCCCGACGACCAAGTCGCGTGGGGCATCCCGAGCCACGGCGACCCACGCTGGCGGGCGCTCCTCGCCGTAGCCGTCGCCATCGCGTTGCAGGTAGTCCTCCCCGAAAGGGTGATCAGGGGATTGGGCAGCCGGTGGCTGATCCCAGGCTTTGAAATGGCTCTTCTTCTCGTGCTGCTCATAGCCAACCCCGGCCGGATCTCCAAAGAGGAACGACGTCTCCGGACGCTTGGCGTCTCTTTGATCGCGCTGATCTCGGTCGCCAACGTCGTCAACCTGCTCGAGCTCATCGTTGCACTGCTCTACGGCTCCAGGGCCGCCGGCCGGCCGCTCATCTACGCCTCGCTACCGATCTGGCTCACCAATGTCATAGTGTTTGGTCTCTGGTACTGGGAGCTCGATCGCGGGGGCCCTGCAGAACGCCAACTGCCCGCCCACCGCCGACCCGATTTCCTCTTCCCCCAGATGTCGACGCCCGGTTCGAGCCCCGGATGGGTGCCGAGCTTGCTCGACTACCTCTACACGTCGTTCACCAACGCCACCGCCTTCAGCCCGACGGACACCATGCCCCTGACCGCTTGGGCCAAGTTGCTCATGTCCGTCCAGGCGCTGGCATCGCTGGTGACGGTTGCTGTGGTCATTTCCCGAGCCGTGAACATCTTGAGCTGAAAAGACTTGCTATCAAGTGGCAGAACCTCAGAGTTGCGCTTACCGCCCCGAGCTGCCCGTAAAAGCTTTCGATGAGCTGGGGAATGGCCTCGGCTCCACCGTTCTGGCCTTTTCGGATGTCCGGGTCGTGGTGGACCGGCTCACCCGCGCAGTCAGCCTGGTGGGCGGGGATGACAAAGGTTCTACGGACAGCGGCTACACCTACTGCGCCACTTGCGGACCGGCGGGATCAGATAGAGGCGAGGAGCTGGTCCGTTTCGAACTCGTCAAAGGCCCTGAGGGTCTGCGTGGACAAGTTGCCGAACGAGCCGATCTTGAGGGCTATCTTCGCCACGGCCTCGTCGTCGTGAGCTTCGACGATGGCAATGATGTCGTACTGGCCCATGGTCAAATAGGTCTGCTTGATCTCCCCACCGAACGACTTCGCTACCTCTTTCGCCGCTTGCCGGCGCTTTACTCCCTCGGCCGCGCCCTGAGAGCCCTGCTGAGTCCATTTCCCAAGCACGATGTATGTGGCCATCGCTACCTCCTCTGTCGTTGGTGTGCCGAGTCTAGGGACAGCCCGAGACGGGCGCTAGAGCCGTGCCATCTCTTAGCCCCCGCACTCGGCCTCGGCCGGCCCTCGAGTTGGTAACGGTGGCCGCAAAAGCTACCGCTGCGGACGCAGGGACGTGGGCAGCGCTAATTGGGAAGGATCAGTCCTCGATGTCGGAGAGGAGAAAACGGATCCCGCCTGACGCCGCCTGGACCAGACCACCGGCCAGTCCTCGCGCTCCCGGTGACTCCAGCGCGGCGCACGCGGTGGCGTAGTCGGAGAAATATATGTCTATGGTCCGGTAGGCGGGGGTTGGGGAGCCGTCCTCTTTCGGGAAGACTTTGGCCGATTCGACCCGCTGGATGTCGGGGATCTTCCCGAGCGGTTCCCGGTAGGCCGGGGAGTTGTAGTGGGCCTCAAAGGCGCCGGGATCGTTCGGGTTGTCGACGATGATGGTTAGCTTCACTGCCATGGAAACCATGATAAACGAGGCGGCAGCAGGGCGGCTAACCGGACGGCGGCAGGGCGGCTAACCGGACGGCAGCAGGGGTGTGATAGTGCCACAACGGTCCTGGACGAGCTGTACAGGTTGGTGCCGCGACGCTTCGGGAGCCGGTCGTTATGACCAGAGTGCCTCTAGATCCGACGATATCCGGTCCAGCCCGTTGATGCCGGTGGTCTGGACTACCTGCCCGCCGATGCTGAGCGCGACCGTTACCTCATCGAAGGTTGATCGGACGGTGTCGGAGAGGAAGCGAGATGGCTGCGTCCAACCGTGGGAGTCGTCGCTCCCGCGCTGGCGGTGGTGGTACCGCGATGGAACATAGACGTGTAGTGCTCTTCGCGCACGTGTCAACGCAACGTAGAACACTCGTCGCTCCTCTTCGAGCCCGTCGTTCGAGCCGAGCGCCATGTCCGAGGGGATCATGCCGTCCGTGACATTGAGGATGTGGACCACATCCCACTCAAGACCCTTTGCGGAGTGGACCGTAGAGACGGTCAGCCAGTCCTCGTCGATCACCGGTGCGCCCGCTAGATCGGAAGTGGATCGCGGGGGTTCGAGCGCGAAGTCTGCCGCCACGTCGGACAGCCGTGCCGCATTCGCGGAAGCAGCAACGAGTGCGTCCAGATCCACCACGCGCGGTCCTGGGTCGGGGTACGTCGCCTCGACGAGCGGGGAAATGGCCATCCGAAGACGCTCTGCCTGAGCGCACACCCGCTCGCCGGGGATCGCAGCGAGAGCTGCGGCGATCCGTTCTGCCGGCGACCTAGAAGCGACCGGTAGCACCTCCACCGCGCAAGGCCATCGCCGCCAAATCTCG
>DATKHZ010000019.1:0-4283 GCA_035509995.1 Acidimicrobiales bacterium
GAGTGTCGGCACGCTCATCACTTCGAAACGACGGACTACCTCGAGGTTGTCGTCGACGTTGACCTTGGCGACGCGGAGGCGGCCCTGGTTCTCCTCGGCGATCTGGTCCAAGACGGGCTCTATGAGCTTGCAAGGGCCACACCACTCCGCCCAAAAATCGACCAGGACCGGCTCAGAAGCCGCTCCGATCTCTTCGTCGAACGTGGCATCAGTGAATGCGGTCATCAGCTTGGACATGTCTCTCCGGTCACCTTTCGTGGCGGGCAATCCTACGTGTTGCTCGCCCTTCAACCTGTCTCTACAACCCCGATGGTCGGCGGTGCATTCCACGCGACGCGCGGCGAGCTGGGATCCGGCTCGAAGTCACGCCTTATCGGGGCCCCTCGCCCAGCCGGGCCATGTCTGCGTAGCTCTCCAACCAGCGCTCCGCATCGATCGCTGCCATACAACCGCTCCCGGCAGCCGTGACGGCCTGGCGGTAGGTGTGGTCCACCAGGTCACCGGCTGCGAACACACCATCGACGCTGGTCGCCGTGGTCCCATCACGGGTGAGCACGTACCCTTGCCCATCGACCTCGAGTTGACCTCGCAGGATGTCGCTGCTCGGGACGTGACCGATCGCAACGAACAGCCCGGTGACATCGAGCTCCCGTTCCTCACCGGTGCGGACGTCTTGGAGCATGACGCCTTCGAGCTTGTCGGTCCCGACCAGCCCGGTCACGACGCTGTGCCAGGCAAAGCGGACCTTGGGGTTCGCAAGAGCGCGGTCCTGCATGATCTTCGAGGCCCGAAGTTCTCCGCGCCGGTGCACGAGGGTCACGGAGCTTGCGAACTTGGTCAGGAAGATCGCCTCTTCCAAGGCCGAGTCCCCCCCACCGACCACTGCGATGTCCTGGCCGCGGAAAAAGAAGCCGTCGCAGGTCGCACAGGTCGAGACGCCGTAGCCGAGCAGCTCCCGCTCTCTGGGCAGGCCGAGCATCAAGGCGCGAGCACCCATTGCGACAATCACGACTTTTGCCTCGACTTGCACCTCGTCGCCACTACCAGGGTCGCGGTACCAGACCGTGTGCGGGCCCCCGTCGGTGAGCTTGGTCCGGGTGGCCTTCGCAGGGAGCAGTTTGGCTCCGAAGCGCTCGGCCTGAGCCCGCATCTCGCCCATCAGCAACGGACCGAGGATCCCTTGGGCGAAGCCCGGATAGTTCTCGACCTCCGTGGTCAACATCAGCTGCCCACCTGGCTGGTCGCCGGTTGAGGAGAGTTCGCCTTCCAGTACAAGCGGGCCGAGGTTGGCGCGCGCTGTGTAGAGCGCGGCAGTCAGCCCGGCCGGGCCGGAACCAATGATCACTACTTGCCTAAGTTCGGTAGCCAACTCTCTCACGCACCTTTCACGCCCTCGCTAAACCAATACACGCAGTCTGGTATTCCGGTCACGCATCAGCCCCCGCCCCGGAGCGGCCCCATTTATCCCTTGTCCGTGTGCCGCCGTGAGAGGAGCAACACGCCCGCAGCGAACAGGAGGCCGCCGAGCACCACATAAGCGAGCCACACCCTGCGGCCTTCGGGGCTGAGAGGCACATAGGCGTCCCACATCCGCACCAGGCCGATGACCCCGAGCACGAACGCGACCAGCAGCGCCACGGCGACGACCAGCCCATAGACCAATACCCGCAGCACAGTCATCACGGGGACGGTCGTGCGCGCCTTCAACCACCCGACACCGTCGACTACGTAGTCGCTTAACTCGCCGGCCCAAGCCTTGACCTGGGGCCCAGGTGCTGAGATCGGGTTAGGCCGCTCGGTCGGCGTGCCAGCATCCTGCGCAGCGGCCGGTGCCGGCTCGGTCGATGGCTCTGCGCGGTCGTCGCTGTCAGGCATGCGGGCAGATTAGCGGGCCAAGGCTCGCCCTAGTGGACGGAGAGCTCTTCGACCACCGCTTGGCGGCTAGGGCCCGGGTCGATGATCCAGAAAAGCACCCAACTGGCCGTCCTGCCACCTAGCGAGAAAGTGGCGCTACCGTCGACCCCAGACCGCTCGTCGACGCGACGACCCCAGCCGCTCAGGTCAGGCGAGTCGCGGTCGGCGGTGAAGACCTCCGCCGTCCAGCCCTTCATCGGGCTGGTGGCGACCAGTTCATGGAGCACATGGGCAGCTCCGAGCTGAAGCGCCAGCCCAAAACCACCCGAACCACCGAACTCGGGCCTTTTGTAAACGTCACTTTCCCATTCGGTAGACGGATTGCCGTCGGTCAGGTTACCGAGTTGGGTCAGGTTGTCATTTGGCTGGTTGCCGTCCTGGGTCAGCTCGTGCACAGCGACAATCCGGAGCGCCGAGTGCGCCCCGCTGGTGACCACCCCGCTACCAGCCGAGCTGTTCGAGGTCGCCCCCCTCGAGGGCAGGTGGGACGGGCCACGGGTACTCACCAGGGCGCCGGCGACCAGCAGGCCCGCAACGAGGAGCGAGGCGACGACGATGTTCGTCGCCCGCCGCGATTTGCGGTGCCGAGCCGCTCGGGCGCTTTGGTCCTCCGCCGCTCGAGCGCTGCGGGTTTTCGCGCGTCGTGCGCTGCGGGGTTCTGGCCCTCGATCGGGAGCGGCCGCGCCATTGGCGCTCCTCAGAGAAACGGTAGGTTGGGCCAGCGAGCTCCCTAGGACATCAGAGGAGCCGTCGGAGCGGTCGATGATGCCGGTCTCGGCGACAGCCCCACCCCCAGCAGCCCCGACGATCGTGGGGGCCACCAGGTCGGGCCTGGGCGAGTCAGGTAGCGTCGTGGGCTCGCTCGCGTACTCCGCCCGGCTTACGGCGTGACCTCTACCCGTGCCGACGTTGAGGTTGAGATAGGCACCGGGCTCGCTCTGGGCAGCATCACCCATGCTCTTGCGGATGGACGTGAGCGCACCTCCAAGAGCGAGAGCGGAAGCGAGGCGGTAGCGCGGATCCTTCACGAGCAGGGAACCCACGAGCTCTCTCAGCCCAGCCGGCAAATCGGGCCGGGCCTCGTCGATGTCAGGGACGGGATCTTGGACGTGCGCCAACGCCGTCGCTATTTCGGTACTGGCACTGAACGGTGGGCGCCCCGCGAGCATCTCGAACAGCACCACCCCGACCGCGTACAGGTCCGCCCGTCCGTCCGACTCGTGACCTTGGACCTGCTCGGGAGAGAGGTACTTGGGGGTACCGAGCATGTCGCCGCTGGCCGTGAGGTCAGCCCCGGCGACAGCGACCGCTTTGGCAATCCCAAAGTCCGCGATCTTTACACGGACCATGTCCCCTCCCTCGTCGCGGAGCAACACGTTCGCCGGCTTGATATCGCGGTGCACCAAGCCCTGAGCGTGCGCGTACGCGAGCGCATCGGCTAGCTGCGCAGTGATCGCAATCGTCAGCTCGGGCGGGAGGGGGCCCGCACGGGCCATCAGGTCTCGCAGAGTCTCCCCCGGGACCAGTTCCATGACGATGTACGCGGTGCTCGGGCCCTCGGGCCAGGCCACTCCGAGCCTCTCGGTCTCGTCGCGCGACCAACCGCCTGAGAGCGATGACCCTGGTAGATCGCCCTGCTCGCCCAGAACCTCGACTCCGGCATCGAAGATCGCCACGATGCCCGGGTGCACTAGCCGAGCCGCAGTAACAGCCTCCCGACGGAACCTTTCCCTGACCAAAGGGTCGGCTGCCAAGTGGGATAGCAGCACCTTCACGGCGACCGGCCGGTTCAAGACCTCGTCGCGGCCCTCCCAAACTTCGGCCATGCCGCCCCTGGCGACCAGCCGCACAAGGCGGTACCGTCCCGCTAGAGCTCGTGGCACACCGGGTGCTAGACCTGCCACGCCAAACAAGGCTACCGGTTCAGAGCCGCGTCTTCGCGGCCATCGGGCCATCAACAGAGTTGTGCCGGGCCCTACGTCTTGCGGGCCCATGCCACACCGATGGCTCCGCGGCCTGCATGCGTGGCGATTACAGGGCCAATGTCACCAACTACGCGGGGATGCGCAGAGGGGACGTCCGCCAGGAGCTCGACGAAACCGCCAAAATCCGAGGCATCCGCGTTCATCAGAGCCAGGCGTTCGAGCGGGCCGGCCGCGCGTACCTTGTCCGCGAGGTACCGAAGCGACTTTGCGCGCGTGCGCTGCTTGGACTCTTGCTCGACCGCACCGTCGCGCACCTCGATAACCGGCTTTATAGACAACAGTGCCCCCAGCAGTGCTGCGGCACCGCCGATACGCCCGCCCTTGCGTAGGTTCTCCAGCGTGTCGATGGCGCCAAAAACCGAAATCCGGCTTCGCGCCGAATTC
>DATKHZ010000020.1:0-8584 GCA_035509995.1 Acidimicrobiales bacterium
GTACGCGCAGCAGCCTTGGCGGTCCGGTTGGCCAAACGGCGCGACCGGACCAGGTTGCTGGTAGCCGCCGCCGCCACTTTGGTTGTTGGGGTAGTGGGAGGTGCAGCCCTTTCGAATGCCGTACAGCAGCAGAGCCCGACCACCAACCAGGCCGAGGTCCAGGTCGACCTCAATTATGCCAGCGGCTACCTGGCCAAGCACAACCCGGCAAAGGCCAGGCAGTACATCGAACAGGCCTCGAAGGCCATGTTCGGAAAGCCGCCAGCGCCGCAGGCGGATGCCTCGACGGCTGGCGAGGCTGCCGCAATCGCCGTCCTGAGGGAGGAGCTGGCTGCCGAGACTGCGCGCGACACCGAGCTGGCGGCGCAGAATGCCAGGCTCAGCCAAGCTTTGGGTTCGATGACGCGGACCGCGCAGGCCGACGTGCCAGGGCCCGTCACCGGTTCGACCAGCTCCACCACCACCCCGCCGCAGAACGCCGTCATCGCGCCCACCACGACAGCAGCCAGGCATACTGCGCCCACCACGACGGCAACCAGGCATACACCGCCCACCACGACGGCACCCAGGTATACGCCGCCCGCCACGACGACACCCACTACGGCGGCACCCAAGACGGCGTCGCCCACGACGACGGCGCCCACGACGAGCTCGCTAGGTACGACAGCGTTGGTCCCCACGACCGCGGTCCCTACAACCACGGTGCCGACGGTGCCTGTCCCGACTGTGCCGGTCCCGACGACGAAGCCCCCGGCTCGCTCCAGAGGGATTGGGCCTCAGGTCCCGCTCGCCGAGCCGACCACGACCGCCACGGCGGGGGGGGCCACGACGACGACGCCCCCCCTGACCACGACGGCCTCCAAGCCGAAGACCACCACCACGGCCTCCAGCGTTCCCCTCTCGAGCACCACGACCTCGAGCACGACCACCACAACGCTGTCAACTGCGCCATCGACCGTGCCGACAACTACGACGACAGATCTTGAAGGGACGACCACGACGAGCAGTGCCACCTCTGCCATAACCATGAGCTCCTGAGCAGGGCATTCGCCGTACTGGCACGGAAGGCGCCTAGAAGTTGAGCGACAGTTTGTTCAGCAAGTTTGTGACGGGGTATGTTTTCCGACGTCTCACTACCGGCTTGTCTCGAGCAAGCCGGTGGTAGCACGGCACATGGTCCACCATGTATGCCCCCGACCTGCGCTATTGTCTCAGGTCGGCCGGTACTTGATGGGCCCGAGAGTGCACGGCGCCAGCAACACCGCTCGAAGAGCGGGCAATTTCACCCTACCTAGGAGGGAAACAAGCTAAATGCAAGAACCAATTCCTTCGGCTAAGAGGCCGAGCGGGTGGAGACGTGCCAAGTTCGTAGCTGGCACTCTTGCGCTGACCATGGGTGCTCTTGGTGCCGGGTTAGCCGCCACCGCCGCACCTGCTTGGGCCAATGCAAACACCAACAGTTATCTAATCGGCTCAGTGACCGGTGCGGTTAGCAGCGTTACGCTGTCGCCGACCGCCACCACGGCTGCGAGTTCGACGAGCCTCGAAGTGTTCTTCAAGGCGACGTCTGCTCTGGTCGCCGGCAACAACATCACTGTGGCGTCCAGCGTCGCTCTGGGCAGCGTCCCGGCATCCATCCAGGTGATCGACTCGCCCACCTGCCTCCAAGCTGGAGCAGACGGCGGCACGGTCACCACGACGTCTGTCGGGATCACCTTGCAGGCCGGCTGCTCCATCGCTGTTGGTGATACGGTCCAGGTCGACTTCACCTTCGCAGCTCCCGGCTCGTCGCCCACCTTCACGGTCACGACGACCAACAACGGGTCGGCTAGCTCGGGTGCGACCCTTACGGTCAACCCGACACCGCCGACCCTGTCCGCCTCGTCGTACACGACGGGCTTCAACGCTGCATACACGATCAGCCAGGTTGGCGTCACCGGGGCAAACGGAGGCAGTTGGGCTACCTTCACTGGGGCCGCTAACGACATCGAGCTGACCGCAACCGCCACGCCGGGTTTCGCTTTGTACAACGGTATAGCCGGTTACTCGGTCAGCTACATTCCTTCTGGTGGTTCGGCGACCGCTGATGCCCTAACGGCCTTCACTGTCGGGAGTGTCACGCCGGGAACGGTGCAGAGCGTCTGGTTGACACTGACCACTGCGATCCCCGCGGGGGCCACCGTGACCGTCAATGCAGAGGGCACCAACGGTAGTACGGCAGACCAAACTACGACCTTCTCGGTCATCCCGGAGTCAGCTGCGTTGCTTATTGACGCCGTTGGCCCCGCAGAAACGACGAACCACATCACGTTCGGGTCCTCCATGACCGCCTTGAAGGTAACCCCGTCCACCGGCCTCGCCGGCGCGAGCTCCAACTACTTGATCAGCTTTACGGCCGGTAGTGTCGCAACCGCTGACGTCTGCTTCAGCGAGCCGAGCGATGGCACCGTGTTCTCGAGCATCACGGGCGTCCTTGTCACCGACACAACCGGAGGCTGGCAGTTAGTCCCGCCGATCGGCAACGTCCATGAAAATGTCGCCGGGTGCGGACAGGCCACTAACCCCAGCATCGTTATCCCCATAACCGGTGAGACGATCAAGGCAGGCGACCTGGTAACAGTGCTCCTCGCAGGTGTCACCAACCCGGCCGCCCAGACCGTAAGCGATCTGACCGGTACAACCGATGGTGACCAACTCCCCGATACTGCCGCTGCGTACGCGATCACAATCAGCGCCGCGGGCGGGATCAGCGTCACGGTGAGCCCTGCTTCGACTGGGTCGTTGTCCACCTACACCATCAGCAACATCGTCGTCAGCAGCGCGGGTGTGGCAGCTGGTACAACCATCACAATCGGCACCAACCCGCCGACGGGTGGCACCACGGACACGACGCTCCCGAACAACCCTTCTGACTACGTGTTCACCGACACCACGACCAAGGCCGGGTCCGGCGTAGCCACATTGGTTACGGGTGCTCCCAGCCAGACCGTCGTGATCACGGTGCCGAACGCCTTGACGGCGGGCGACATCATTTCGATCACCATCAACGATGTCATCAACCCGACCGGTGCCGGTAGCTACTCCATCAGCCTGACCGGCAACCTACAGGGGCCCACTGTCGTTGCTCCTTCGTTCCCCCAGGCCAATGTCACTTATCCTGACGGCGCGATCGTCAACTTCTCGGGCACGGACTACCTGTTTGCTGGTGGCCATGCCTTCGGGATCCCGACGGTGGCAGTATTGGTAAGCCTTCAGACAGTTGACCACGCCGTCACGATAAACGCACCGACCGGTGCGCTCGTGCCCTCGGCGGCTCCTCTGCTAGGGACCACGATCGTCGTTTACAACAACCCGACGATCTACGTCGTAGGTGCCAGCGGGCTCAACGGGTTCTCCACCCCAACCCAGTTCCTGGGTGACGGTTACGACCCGGCCGATGTCATCACGGTGCCAAGCTTCGGTGGCCTGAGCGTGGGCGCAACTGTCGGCAGCGTAGGTACCGCCGATAACGCCGTTGGGACTGTAGCCAACGGGGCCATCATCGACTCGTCCGGCACGTTCTATGTCATCGCCGGTGCTCACGCCTTCGGCATCCCCACCTTGGCGGTTCTCGCAACCGTTCAGGCTGGCGATCCCTCTACGCCGCTGGTCGGTACGGTCCCCGCGGGCTGGACCACATCAGTCATAGCCAACGGGACGCTGATCACCGTCAACAGTGCCGTCTTTGTCAGCGAAGGTGGCGACCTGTTTGCGTTCAAGGCCTTTGCGCAGCTCGTAGCCGATGGCTTCGGTGGCACACCGTCCATCGTCACGCCCAACTACGGTGGCATCCCAATAGTCACCAGCTACCTCGGCTCATAAAGCCAAGGTCAACTGGCAGGCAGTAAATGCTTGCTGAATAACTAAGGACAAATAAGGAGGGCGGCCCAATGGCCGCCCTCCTGCTTTCTGAGGCGGGCCTCGGCCAGGCTGCGCATTCAGGACCAGAGGGAACGTCTAATTCGTGCGAGGGGAGGGAAGCGCCAAGATGGCAGCCGTCGGTCTTTCGACGAAGTCGCCCGGGACCTCGTGGAGGCGCGGGAAGGCAGCGGTCGGCGCGGCCGTGCTGGGCCTGGTTGCCGTCGGGGTGGGCTGGGTGGGAGCCGCGTCACCGGCTTACGCCGACGTCACGTCAGCGAGCTATAACATCGGGGCACCCACGCCCTCGGTCAGCGGTCTTGTTGTTGCCCCAACTATTGCCACCGTCGGGGCCTCCACGAATTTCAACCTCAGTTTTGTCGCGTCCGTCGGATTGTCGACCTCGGGCACGATCACGGTGCGCGACTCGACCAGCGGCAATTCGGTCGTCGTGAGCACTTCAAAAGTGCAAATAAGCGATTCGGCGGGGACGTGCCTGGAGCCGGCTCCGGCGAGCGCGACCAGCTCCGGTGGCGGGTTGACGGTGACCCTCGGGAACGGCTGCACCGTGACCGGCGGGGACACTGTAACACTCGACCTCACCGCCACCGCGCCCCTGTCCTCGGGCTCTTTGACTTTCGATGTCACCACGAGCGGCAATGCAACGCCAGCATTGTCCAATCCCGTGACCCTCAGTATTGCGCCACCCGCGGTTGCAGCTGCGTCTGCGGTCGCGGGAGCGAACACGACCTACTCGATCGATGACGTGCCGGTGACGGGGCTCAGCTCGGGCGGGACTTCCCTGGTGGTGGTAGCCAAAGCCACGGGCGGGAGCGGCACCGTGGCCTGGTACAACGGCCCCTCAGGCTACTCGGTTACCTTCGTTGCCTCGGGTGGGGGAGCCACCGCCACGGACGTAGTTGGCGCAGCCACGGTTTCGACGACCGTAAACCCCGGAGACACCGTCACCCTGGCCCTAGCTACCTCGTTGGCCAGCGGGTACACCGTCAACATAACCGCCGAGGGTACCAACCCAGTGGCGGTCAGCACCGACGACTTCACCGTGACAGCAGGCAACGGGACGCCGGAGACGACGAGCAACGACCTGGTTTATGGGAGCACGGTTACGAACGTGCTCGTGTCGGCCTCCCCTGCGGTCGCCGGCTCATCAGCAACCTACGCAATAAGTTTCAAGGCGACCACCGCGGTGCCCATGGGAGATGACATCTTTTTTTCTGAACCGAACACCGATTTCTCCCATGTAACGGGGATCCTCGTGACTGATGCGAACCAGGGTTGGTACTTCATTGGGACTGGTGCAGCGCTGTCGAGCGGCGGCGCGACGGTTCCTCTGAGCAAGCCGGTCTTAGCCGGCGACGCGGTGACTGTCGAGCTCGTAAATGTCACAAACCCGTCGGTAGGCAGCATTAACGATTTTGCGGTCTCTACGACCGCCGACAATTTGACTGCCGTCGCGGCCCCTTACACGATCACGGGGAGCGGCGTCGCAGGCGTCGGTGTTGCCGTCAACCCGACAACGCCGGCTGCATTGGCGACCTATACCGTTTCCAATCTCTCCGCCGGCGCAGCGCTTGTTGGAGGCGCGAGCGCGATTTCGCTGACTGGGCCAACTGGGACGGTTTTCCCAAACAACCGCAATCTTTACACTCTCGAAGACTCCACAACTCTGAACGGGTCAGGCACCGTTTCGGCCCCTCTGGTGGGGGGTGGGTCGAACGCAGTGACGATGATCGTCCCCAACAACATCAGCCGCGGGGACCGCGTGTCGTTGACGGTCCAGGACGTTCTCAACCCGGGTACACCGGGCAATTACACCATCTCCATCACGGGTAACCTGACGAGCCTGCCGGGGCCGCCACAGTTCCCGGATGCCAACGTTGCGTACCCCGACGCGGCAATAGTGAGTTTCCCGGGCACGTTGTACGTTTTCGCAGGCGGGCATGCCTTTGGCGTGGCCTCGCCGACGCAGGCTCAGGGTGTCGAGGCCATCGACGACGCCGGTGTCGTGCCTGCATCGGCCGGAGCTGCAGTGCCGACAACCGCAGCCGTGCCGGGCACCCTCGTCATCGTCTATAACAACCCGACGATTTACGTCGTGGGCACCGATGGCCTGTTGCATGGTTTTGCCACTCCGGCCCAGTTCCTGGGCGACGGCTACGACCCTGCTGATGTCATCACTGTGCCAAACGGGGGCCACCTAGGCGTAGGAGCCACAGCCGGTTCTCTAGGGCCGGCAGCCAACGCTCTAGCAACAGCTGCGAACGGCGCCCTCATCGACTCCTCAGGCACGTTCTACGTGCTGGCGGGCGGTAGAGCCTTCGGTATTGCGAGCGAGGTTGCGCTTCGGCACATCCAGGCCGCTGATACTGCAACGCCGCTGTCGGGGACCGTCGGCCCAGCGCTAACCGGGGCGACGATCGACGGCGGCACGCTGTTGACCGTCAACAGCCAGGTCTACGTCAGCTACGGCGGCGACCTCTACCCGTTCAAGTCGCTCGCCCAGCTGAAGGCCGACGGCTACGGCGGTACGCCGTCGTTACCCGTCCCGAGCACAGGTCACTTGATCGTCGAGCTGCCCTATTCGGGATCCTGAGAAGGCGGCCCGAGCAAGGCGTCAGGTTGCAGGGCAGCCGGGGCGCTGTGCGGAATAGATCCACAGGTGCTCGGTGACGGCGAAGCCGAGCTCGTCGTAGGTTGTCGTGCGGATCAGCGTAAGGCCGGGCTGCGGTGACGGCGAGCCGGAGACAAAAGCGCAGTCCCGGAAACCCGCGAACAGCTTGTCGTACCAGGCTTCATAAGCGGGACCGGGTAGCACCTGCAGGGCCCTGTTGGCGTCCTCGGAAGTGTGCGTCCCTACCCATTCGAAACCGGCGTCGACCACCGAGGGCCCGAACCCGGCCTGGACGGCCACCTGGCCTGCCTGCCAGCGGGCTCCGTCGTAGGCGTCGGCGTTCAACGTCAGCGCTGCCGTGACCGCCCCGATGACGAGGGCGAGGCCCACTGTCGCAGCCCTTCCCGCCGTGCCAGCGCGGGTCGTCCGTCCGAAAGCATGCACCGGACGAGCGTTGCCACGCGGGCCGAGACAGCTGCGGGCGAGGAGCACGGCGACCGGGAAAGCAAGTTGGCTCAGGTACCGGTCGAACAAAGGTGCTTTCACAAAAAGCCCGTAGGCAAAGAGACCGCCAGCGGACAGCAGCGCGAACCAAGCGATCAGGCTTTGGGCACTGACACTTAGGAACTGCGTGGCCGGTTGTCCAGTCGCAACAGCAAGGGCGACGAACGCGAGCGCAGTACCTGCCAGCAGCGCGACGATCTGCAGCGCCAGCCACAACGCTCCCGGGAAGAGGTCCGGGCGGGCACCGGACAGGACGGCCGCACCGGTAACTCCCTGCTGCATCAGGTAATTGCCGATGAAGAGCCCCCACCCCTTAGCCAAGCCGAGCATCCCCAGCCCCAAAAAGACGGCTGCGGCCACCGCTCCTGCCAGCGTCGGCCCTCTTTGCGCGTAGGACCGCCAGGCGGCTCTCAATGCCGAGGGTAGAAGTGGCGAGATGATAAAGCTGAAGGTGAAATACGACGCAAGGAGTTGACGAAGCGACGTGCCGCCCGGCAGGCTGAGCGACTCGAGGTGAGCTCCGGGTAACCGGGCAGTCCAGACATAAATCGCGCCACACACCGCCATCATGAAAAGGCCGGCAAACCCGTAGGCGCGCCAGGCCCTCCGGTCTTGCACCGTCAAGACCACCAGGACGGCGGCGGGCGCCGCCAGGTCGAACTCGCGGATACTGAAGCCGAAGCACCCCGTGGCGATCGCGGCTGCCACCAGGGCCCAACGCCCTCGCCCGGAGCGGTGAAGGGCCGCCGCCCCGAAAACAAGGCAGGCCACTTCGGCGGAAAATGCCGTCACGTCGGTCATGAAGCTCGAGGTGTTCAGCAAAATGCCCGGGACGGCGAGGGTCAATAGCACGCACCCGGCTGCCCAGGAGCGGGGGAGCAGCGAGCGTGCCAGGGCGTAGGCGCCGGAAATGCCGATCGCGGACGCAACGGCCACTGCTGCCCCGGGTACCCACTGGCTTTTGCCGAGGAGCTCGACAAAAGGGGCCGTCCAGAACACCTGGCCGACCATGGTCATGCCGCTCCAGCCCACGAGACGGACGTGCCCTGTGCCGACGAACTCCCAGAGCACGCGCCGGTACGACCAACTGTCGTTGCGGGGTATGTCAAAAGCGCCCAGCCAGGCGGCGACTGCGGCAGGCATTGCAATGCCGACAGCCAAGAGCGCTGCCACGATCGTGACGTCGTTCCTCGAGAGGGGCCGCTTTGTCATTGCCAATGCCGACGGCGGTCCCACGTGGCTGCCCGTCAAGGCCCGCTTGCCGCCTGGCTCATCGGCACTGCCAGGAACGTGACGCGCACAGCCCCCTGGCCGAGTGCCCAACCGCCTCCAGTCAGCTCGAGCCGGACCACCGTCGGCGGCGCGAACTGGGGCGAGTAGCCGAGGGAGGCCGGTGCCGCCAGGACGTGGGCGTCTCCCGCAGTCCCAGAAATGAAACGGTAAGTGGTTGGCTTGGTCGTCCCCTCAGCCCAAGTCGTAACCCGGAGTTTGGGCGGCTTCAGGAGGACGCCCTCGGCCCGGGCCCACAGGGGCGAGCTGAGCGAAAATGTA
>DATKHZ010000021.1:0-2543 GCA_035509995.1 Acidimicrobiales bacterium
GCGTTCGGTAACCAGTGCGTGGCAGGGCAGACGCGAGAGCGGCAAGAAACCCGGGATCCTCGAGCGGGTGGCCCATTGACACGTCAATGTCTCTGCAGAGGGCTCCGAGGGTCTGTTCTGTCGCCACTCGGGACCGCTCCCGCCAAACGGGCCCCCGCACGGTGCTGGCAAACCAAATGGGGTCTATGGCCATATCCCTTGTTAACGTCTCACTGAACCGGCGGTTGGCGGTCTCGGTGAGCCAGGGCAGCGCCGTGAGCCCTTTCTGCCAGCGATGCTGGCGGATTGAGCGCGGGGTGACTGCGCCCGCCAATGTGCGCCAGTCCCGGAGACGCGGGCGTTGCTTAAAGGTGAGCAGCCTCGCGAGACGGAGCGTTTGGCCCACCACGAAAATCTGGTCCCCGCCGACCCCGGTCAGTGCCGAGCCGCCTCGCGCTGCCCTTAGCAAAGGGATGCCAAAGTGTGCGTTGTGAGGGTAAACGGGTCCCCACCGAGAAAGTACCTGCTGCGCTACCGGTCCTATCACGTCGAGCTCGTCGTCCCAGTCGAGCACGTGCCAGTCGGTCAGGCCGAGGTGGCGCACGACCAGTTCTTGCCACTCCGTTTCCTCGGCGGCGGGAGACCCACGGAAACGGTTCGTGGCCGGCACCGGGTCGGGTAAGCCGCTTCGCCTCGCGACAGCTGTGGCGACGGCTAGCACCGCCGAAGAATCGCGCCCACCCGAGAACACGACGAGGCATGGTGGCCGGGAAAGGGCTGGCAGCACGGCCGCCTCAAGCGCTTCCAGGGGGGACTTCCCCTCGTGAGCATCCTTGGCGAGAGGTGGGACGTCCGGGTCTGTTCCTCCGACGTAACCAGTGGCCGTCTCGAAAGCATCGAGCTGATAAGGCACGAGCTGGTAGGGCGGTCGCGTTGGCGAGATGCTGCCATGGTACCGAGGGGCGAACCCGGACGTCTGACTGACTTGTGGGTTTCGTTCGATAGCGAATTCGTCATCAGACGAGCGGTTTCGCCACGCTCGGCGTGGCCCGCACAAGGGTTCGCGCCGTGAAGGGATGCTTACATGGCGGCCAACCGGTCCATCAGTTGGGTCATGGCGCCGTCGACGGCCGACCAGTCCTGAGGCCTTTGGAACCGGACCATCGGCCTGCTCATTAGCACCAGCCAATTGCGGTCGGTGGGCCCGCCTTCCTCTGGGATCCGCAGGCCGCGGTGGGACAGGAGCAGGGGAAGGCGTTCTGCGAGCGTCACGGCCTCTACGCTGACTTCGTCTCCCCACGCGGGTACGACCCACCCGCGCAACGGTGTCCTGGCCTCGACAGGCGGCAGCGCCGCTCGCCAACGCTCGCGGGTCCCCACGTGGCCGATGTACGTCCCTAGATGAAAATGGGCGGCCGCACCCGCCCTCAGGTCCAAGCAGCGAGGCCCTGCAAGTGCGTCCTCCCCGTCAACCACCAAGATGTCGTCGCAAACGACCTGGTAGCCATTGGCGGACAGCCAGGCAAGGGTAGAGCTTTTGCCGTCGCCCCGTTCCCCGAGAACCCCCCAAACGCCTCCTCCGACGATGAACCCGCCGGCATGGAACGAACGGCGCCCGAACCACCAGGCCGAGATGACCGCTGTCGAAGACAGGTGCGGGTGCGCCCAGGCCTCGGGCCGCGGGTCCTCCCGGAGAAACAGCGTCGACCGGTTGAGGGCGCGCTCGATCAACACCTGTCCTTCGGGTAGCACGTTCAGGAGGACTTCGTCCGGTCCGATCCGTTGGCCCTGGGGCTGGTCTGGCGGTAGCGGGAGCCACTCCAGGTCCCATTCAGGCCAGTCCGAAGGGACGTCGACCAGGTAGCTGTCCTCGAGCGGTGGCCCAAGCCGTAGGCCATAGGCTCCCCGGAAGGCGGCAGTCATGATCCTTTGCCAGAGGCTCTAGAGGAGCCCGTGGTCCCCAAGAGGGCCCACCGTTAGGCTGGCAGCGTCCCAATGTTCAGCCAGGAGCGGTAGCGCGGCGAGGGTGGCTTTCCAGCTGCCCGGTGCAGATGTGCAGTCGGAATCGTGAAGCAAAACGGTGGCCCCGCGCACGAGGGTCCGCTGGACGTCGTCGACTATCGACTCAGGCGTGGCCTCGTTGCGCCAGTCACGGCCCCAGGTGGTCCACAAGACCGGCCTCAAGCCGGCCCGGCGCGCCCCGACAAAGGTCGATGCCGATAAGGCGCCGTATGGAGGCCGCACCCACACCGGGGTGACCCCGGTCAACTCGGCCAGTTTGTCTCGAGTTGCCAGCAGCTCCCTTCCCACCCAGCCCGGACCGTGACGCAGATGGTTCGAATGCGTGTAGCCGTGCACCGCCACTTCGTGACCGCGTCCTGCCACTTCGGCGGTGAGCTCGGGGCATTCGGCTGCCATGCCGCCCAGCATGAAAAAGGTCGCCTTCCAACCCAGGGAGCCGAGCGCGTCCAGGAAGGCGGGCGTGGAGGTGGGGTCCGGCCCGTCGTCGAACGTGAGCGCCACATGCCCGTCCCTACCTACGCCCGATAGGCCTGGCGCCCAAC
>DATKHZ010000022.1:0-3943 GCA_035509995.1 Acidimicrobiales bacterium
GGCCAGAGCCTGCCATGAGGCGGGGATCACTTTTGTCGGCCCCCCGGCCGATGTCCTCGCGCTGGCCGGCAACAAGGTGAGGGCGAAGGAGGAGGCGGCGGCCGCCGGCATCCCTGTGCTAAGTAGCGCCGGGCCGTGGTCCGGCGTCGAAGAACTTGTAGCCGCCGCCGATCAGGTCGGTTTCCCGTTGTTCGTAAAGGCGGCGGCCGGCGGAGGTGGCCGGGGGCTGAGGAGGGTGGAGCGCGCCGAGGAACTGAGGGCCGCCGCTGAGGCGGCCGTACGCGAGGCCGAGACGGCGTTCGGTGACCCGACCGTGTTCTTGGAAGAGGCGGTCGAGCGCGCCCGCCACGTCGAGGTCCAAGTGCTAGCCGACGCCACTGGCGATGTTGTGCACCTGTACGAACGCGACTGCTCGGTACAGCGGCGCCACCAAAAGGTCGTAGAGATAGCGCCCGCGCCCAACCTGGACGGCGGGACGAGGGCCAAGTTGTTGGGTGACGCTGTCAATTTTGCGCGAGCGGTTGGTTACCTCAATGCCGGCACCGTCGAGTTCCTCGTGGGCCCTGATGGCCGCTATGTGTTCATCGAGATGAACCCCCGCATACAGGTGGAGCACACCGTAACCGAAGAGGTCACCTCGGTCGACCTCGTCCAGGCGCAGCTGCGGGTAGCGGCCGGCGCCACGCTCGCGGAACTCGGCATATCGCAGGCCTCCATCTCCGTGAACGGCACGGCCCTTCAGTGCAGGATCACAACAGAGGACCCCGCACATGGTTTCCGCCCTGACACCGGGCAGATCACCGCATACCGCTCACCGGGGGGCCACGGTGTCCGCCTGGACGGCTGCGCGTACGTCGGGGCAGACGTGTCCCCCCATTTCGATTCGCTGCTTGTAAAGCTAACTTGCCGGGGCAGGACGTTCGGAGAGGCGGTCGCCCGGGCGCGACGGGCGGTGGCGGAGTTCAGGATCCGCGGGGTGGCGACCAATATCCCGTTCCTGCAGGGCCTGCTGGACGAACCGGACTTCATGGCGGGCAACCTGACCACGTCGTTCATCGACGACCGGCCTGGACTGCTGAGCCGGCGCAGCGGTGCGGACCGGGGCACGCGCCTGCTCAATTACCTAGCCGACGTCACCGTCAACCGCCAGCCGGGTGCCACCCCGGGCGCCCCCGACCCGAGAGAAAAGCTCCCCCTTGTAGCCGCACCAGCGCGTAAAGGGCCTCCTGGCGCGAGCAGCGGGGCACCCTCGGGTAGCAGGCAGGTGCTCAACCGGCTCGGTCCGGAAGGATTTGCCAAATGGCTCCGGGACAAAGTTCCCGTTGCGGTTACGGACACGACGCTGCGCGACGCGCACCAGTCCTTGCTCGCCACGAGGCTCCGTACGACGGACATGCTCCACGGGGCCCCATATTTTTCCCGGATGCTGCCCGGGTTGTTGTCACTGGAGGCCTGGGGCGGCGCAACGTTCGACGTTTCCTTGCGCTTTTTGAAAGAGGATCCGTGGGAGCGCCTCGCCGCCCTCAGCGAAGCGGTCCCCAACATCTGCTTACAAATGCTGATAAGAGGCCGGAACACGGTCGGTTACACTCCCTATCCTGACGAGGTGGCGGTCGCCTTCGTCAAGGAGGCGGCCCGCACGGGCGTCGACATATTCCGGATCTTCGACGCTCTCAACGACGTCGACCAGATGGTCCCGGCCATCAAAGCGGTGCTGGGAACTGGAAAGGTCGCCGAGGGGGCGGTCTGTTACACCGGGAACCTTGCGAGCCCGGCGGAGCGCCTGTACACCCTTGATTATTACTTGCGTAAGGCCGAACAGCTTGTAGCAGCTGGCGTGCATGTACTTTGCATAAAAGATATGGCGGGTTTGCTCCGGGCGCCTGCAGCGCGGACGCTTGTGGGGGCCCTCAGGGAGAATTTTGCCTTGCCGGTCCACCTGCATACCCACGACACCGCTGGTGGTCAGCTTGCGACCTACCTGGCTGCCATTGAGGCGGGAGCCGACGCCGTCGACGGAGCCATGGGGCCCCTCGCAGGGACGACAAGCCAGCCCTCTTTAGGGGCGATCGTTGCAGCAACGGACAACACTGAGCGGGAAACGGGTCTTTCCCTGGACGCGATAGAAGCCTTCGAGCCCTACTGGGGGGCGGTGCGGGGTCTCTACCGTGCCTTCGACATCGGCCTGGGAGCGCCGACAACGCGCGTCTACCGCCACGAGATGCCCGGCGGCCAGATATCGAACCTGCGCCAGCAAGCAATCGCGCTGGGCCTTGGCGACCGCTACGAGATGGTCGAGGATCTCTACGCCGAGGCCAACCGCATCCTCGGCAATATCGTGAAGGTTACGCCAAGTTCGAAGGTAGTGGGGGATTTGGCGCTCTACCTGTGCGGTGCGAACGCTGACATAGTTGAGTTCGAGCGGGGCCCGGCAAGCTTCGATCTCCCTGACAGCGTCATAGGTTTCTTGTCAGGTGAGCTCGGGGTGCCACCTGCTGGATGGCCTGAGCCGTTCCGCAGCAAAGCACTTGCGGGAAAAAAACTGCCGTCTCGTAACGTCGACCTGCCCGTCGAGATCCAAGCAGTACTCGTGAGCACCGAGGTCAGCCCACAGAGATTGCGCCAGGTGCTGGGCTCGCTCCTGTTCCCAGGGCCGGCCCGCGACTTCGAGGAGGCGGTCCGCCAGTACGGGGACCTGTCCGTGCTGCCAACGTCTGCGTTCTTCAACGGGCTTGCCCCCGGCGACGAAGTCGAGGTAGCACTCGAGACAGGTGTGTCTTTGTACCTGGCGCTCGACGCGATCGGCGAAGCCGACGAGGGCGGTTTTCGTTCGGTCTTTTGCCGGCTGAACGGCCAGCCACGCGTCGTAACGGTGCGCGACCGTGCCGTAAAGGACACGCGCCCCAAAGGCGAGCGGGCACAGAGCGACAATCCGGCTCATGTTGCGGCGCCTTTTGCGGGAGCTGTCTCGCTTACGGTCGGCGTCGGCGACCGGGTCGAAGCCGGCCAGACCGTAGCGACGATAGAAGCGATGAAGATGGAGGCCCCGATCACGACATCTTTAGCCGGTACGGTTGAACGTCTTGCCGTGCCCAAGGTTGCGTCGGTCGATGGAGGTGACCTGTTGATGGTGATAGCGCCGGGGGTGATCTGAGTTGCGTATCGGAGTGGTGACGGAGACCAAGTCGGACGAGCGCCGGGTAGCCCTCACGCCAGCCGGCACCGAGGAGCTCGTGGCGGCAGGGCACACGGTCGTTGTGCAGGAAGGCGCAGGGGAGGGGTCGGGCTTCACCGACGACGCCTACAAGAGGGCGGGCGCCGTCCTGGTTGGCGGGGCCGAGAAGATCTGGGCCGACGTGGAACTGCTCGTGAAAGTGAAGGAGCCCGTGGGGCCGGAGCTCGGCTACTTCCGCGAAGGGCTGGTCATTTTCACCTACCTGCACCTGGCGGCCGCTCCGGAGCTCACCGCTGCTCTCGTCGCGTCGGGTGCCACAGGAGTGGCGTACGAGACGGTCGAAGACGCCTCAGGCCGCCTGCCTTTGTTGGCGCCCATGAGCGAGATCGCCGGCCGGCTGGCCGGCCAGGTGGTGGCGCATTACCTGCAGTCGCCGATGGGCGGCAGGGGCATCCTGGCGGGCGGGGCTCCGGGCGTGGCGCCGGCGAGGGTGCTGGTGCTGGGCGGTGGGGTGGTGGGTGTCTACGCCGCACGTGTGGCCAAGGGGCTCGGGGCTGACGTCACGGTCCTCGAGCGCTCCGATGATCGGCTCCGCTACCTTGACGACCGCTTCGAAGGGACGGTGCGCTGTTTGATGTCGGACGCTCACAGCGTCATTGAGCAGCTTGCGCTCAATGACGCTGTGATAGGTGCGGTGCTGGTGCACGGGGCGGCCGCGCCCAGGCTCATCTCCCGCGCGATGCTTTCGAAGATGCCCAGGCGCGCGGT
>DATKHZ010000023.1:0-3945 GCA_035509995.1 Acidimicrobiales bacterium
TCGTAGCAACAATCCCGGGTACCTGACGGCCCCCGCGCCATGGTGTGACTCAGGCTCACGGCACCAATCCCTATCGACGTCACCGGACGGACTACCCAGTTTCCATCCTCCCGGGCGGGCCCCGCCCATCGCGTGGTGTGATCTACGTCAGCCACGACGGCGGGGTCACCTGGGCGGGCGCCCGAATAACCGATGCACCTGTCTTGCACAGGCCCTGAATACTAAGAGCCGAACGGCCTATTTGGGCGCATGCTGCGGCCGCTAGGACCCACCACCGAACGCGCCTAGTTTCCCTTCGATCCTAAGGGTGACGGCCACCGCGACCTTGGGTGGGAAGGGAGTGCTTGACCAGCTCTGAAGATGTATGACCGATTCAATGTGCCCAGCGCCGAGGATGACCAGCGAGTACGTGATCGTCCCGCTGAGCTTGGGCGAACTGAGTGTCATGGGGAAGGCGTACCCGACGGCACTGACGCCGGGCCTTGACGCCACAGCGATGTCGTGCACCGTCCCAAAGGACAATTTCCCGTGGATCAATGCGGCAAAGTCGGCAATCACTGCTTCGAGCGGGCCATGTTCCTCGATCTCGAAGCAGCGCGGAAAGCTGGTCGTGGAGAACGCTCGAAGGTCCGCGACCTGTGCCGCCCTGGACGGCTCGACCGTGACGAACGAACCCACCTGGGGGAGGTAGTCGGGGTTCGCTTTTGGGCCCCCAGGGGCGGTGTAGGTCGAGGAGGCGTAGGAGAACGGCTCGCCCGGCTCGTCCGCGCCAGTGAGCATCGAGATATGAGACACGGGAACGCCCAGGCACTTGGCAAAATGGTCGTCGGCGGCCTGCTCGCTCGGAAGCGGGGTGTTACCGCAGTAGGGCTTGGACGGGTCTGACCCTGCCCCCGCGATGCACTGGCCCGCTTGGTCATCAGAGGTCCAGCCAGAAGGAACGTCACCGGCACTGATGGCCAAAGACTTTGCGACTGCCAGAGGGTTTGTCGGGCTAGCTGCGGCTGTCGTCCCGAGCGCGGGTCCGGCGAGAGAAATCCAAAGCATGACAACCGCGGCTGCGCCACCCACCCAGGTGACGATGCGCATGCGCTCACCGTAGTGCTCTTGCCAGCCAGCGGACTGGCTTGCGGGGGCGACCGGGCTACGACGGGGAATATGCGCGCTCCTCCCACTCGATGGGAAAGCCCGCCGCGGCAAGTGTGGTCAGTATCGACGCACGATCTCCGAGAAGGAAGTAAAAGGGCGGCTCGCCGCGCGGTCGTATGCAAATCGCCGGGTATCGCAGGCGCCCTTTGGCAGGAAAGATCGCCTCAACCCCGCCAGGTTCTACGCGCAGGGCCTGCACCCCGAACAACTTGCTGAGGACCTGCGGCCTTATCCGAAGCGTGAGCAGGGGCCCGTTCAGCTCCAACACGGCCAACGGTGTACTTGCGTTCATTCGCCCCAGGTTGCTGGGCACGCTCGCCGCGCCGACCCAACGCCCAAACGCGACACCGGAGCCATAAGGGACCGTTGTCCGAGGGGAAAGCAAAGTACCTGTGCGAACATCGCGGCGAGCCGCGGGATCGCGCTGTCGCTCACGGCCTCGGTTGATCAGACGGATGTTCAGGACTGCGAACACGGGCATAAGCCCTATCAGGACGAAGGCAATGGGACTGTGTCTGGAAGTAGAAGTAGAGGAACCAGGCAAGCACGAGCGGGGTCCCAACGATCTGGATGATCAGGAGCGGACGGTTCTGCTTCAACCAGCTCAGGTCCCAACGGTTCACCCCTGGCATCATCGACTAACCGAGTGTGATGGTGAACCCGACTTGGAGCCCGCTCGGAAGTGCAGGCAACCGCGGAGGGCGCAGTAGGTGCAGCTGACGACCTTTTCTCATGTGAGGCGGAATGTGAAGTACTCCACTCGCCAGCCGTCTCTGGTTAGCTCGTCTTGCGCGACGACCTCAGAGACGAAGCCACAGTCAGCGACAAGCTGATGGAGGTAGCCGAGGTCGCCCGAGGTTCCGAAGAAGATGAGCATCCTTCCGCCACTTGCGAGGTGTTGACGAGCTTGGTGGAAGAAGGTCGTCATGGCCCGGTAGCCTTCGTCCGTCATAGCGGCTTCGAGCAGGTCCCGCGGGCGGAACCACCTAAATGGCGGGTCGAAGACCACCAAGTCGAAGGTGCCCTCTACCTCAGAGAACACGTCGCTGTACCTGACCTCCATCCGGTCTGCGACCCCGTTGCGCTCGGCGTTGGCCAGGGCGGCGCGAAGCGCGTGGGGGTTGATGTCGACTGCCAGCACATTGGCCCCCTTGCTCGCCGCCAAGATGGCGTTCACGCCGCTGCCGGTGCCCATGTCAAGGACGCGCTCACCCGCCACCGTCTCGGCCAGCACGGCGTCGCCGAGTAGGTGTGACATCGGCGTGATCGGCATGACCTCGGGCGGGACGACGATCTTGGTGCCGAGGTAGTCGAAGCTCTGCTCGGACCGGCCTTCGACGCGCCCAGCGTTGTAGGCGCGGTCATGCCAATGTCGTACCTGCTCTCTATACTCCTCGGAGAGGGTTGGGACGTACTGCTCGGCGTTTTCGTCAGGAGGCGGGTCCATACCGGCGACCATCCTCGCAGCCCACGGCCAGTCACTCCTGCCCGCACCGGTCCCTAGAGGGCCGGCCTGGTCAGTGCAAAGTGGAAGGTCGACTTTGGCTGTGCAAGATTACGCCGACGCCTGGACGACCAAGAGAGGCCCTGCCATCGCGTCGCGTCCAGAAGCAATGACGGGTACCCCGAGCACTGCCACCGTCCTTTAGTCCGTCAAGGAGAGCCGTGATGCTGCGAGTTGCCATACGAAAAGTCCGGCCTGACCAGGTGGGTGCTCTTCGAGAGTGGATGCAGCAGGCGAACGGGCCGAGGAGAGAAGAAGCGCTCGCAACGCTGATTGACGAGGGCTGCCGCCACGAACAGGCGTACCTGATCGACGGCGCGGACGGACCTGTCATCGTTTATGTGATGGAGGTCGCCGACGTTGAGGAGTCAGAGCGCGCCGCAGAGGCCTCTGCGCACCCCATAGACACCGATCACAAACGTGTGATGGCCCTCGCGCTTGGAGATCGGGTGCCTGCAGAGCTGCTGCTGGACCTGACCGCCGTTTGGCCTCCTTAGACCGCGACAGGGTCACCCACGACAAGAGCTGCGCTCTCCGCCTCGTGTACGTCAGCGAGGAAGGGCACCCCAGAGCACTGCCCGAAGCTTCCGGTCGCGGATGCTGAGCGCCAGGACGGCTACGGCCCTGGTATCGGGTCGACGCATGCGCCTGCCACAACTCGCACTCGGGAGGCGCCACGACCGCCGAGTGGAGGTTGTCGCCGATTGGTTTGAGGTGAGCAAGTCACCGCGATAGGTAGTGACCAGGGCAGTGAGGCTGCGCCGCCGATAAGCAATCAGACGGATCGCTCTGTGCCTGGCCGGGCCTTCCTCTTCCAAGGATGTGTGGAGCGTTTCGTCCGCCGGCGGACGCCCCTACTTGAATGCAGCCGCCAACATGTTCATCGGCCTCGGATCAAGGGCGCGAGATGTGAGGTGATAGCACGGCGCACGAACGGAGTGACTTGAAGGTCCTCAATCTCGTCAAGTGAGTGGACTCCGACACCAGCACCTTCCTGTAGGTCGATCTGCTCGGGGCTGATACCACCAATGACATAGAAGAGCGAGACGAGGCGACCGCCTCCCTCAACGTCTACCGCCTCTGTCAACAGCGACGGTTCCTCAATCAGGAGCCCAGTCTCTTCCAGGACCTCGCGTCGAAGGGCCTCTTCGACGGACTCCGCTTCCTCGACCGCACCCCCGAAACCGGCCCAGCAGCCCGGATGAGCGATGCCCGGCTTGTCGTCACGATGGTGGAGGAGAAGTCGGCCATCGTCGGTCACGATCAGCAGCATGGCGGCGCGTGGTTGGCTC
>DATKHZ010000024.1:0-4428 GCA_035509995.1 Acidimicrobiales bacterium
GAACGGCGAGGTCGGTTTGGCGCGTCCGAGGGACGGGACGTGTCGCCGAGAAGGTCACATTTTGCCTATGGAAATCTCCTCGGAGGCGCGCAAAGATGGTCAGTGCCGGGTACGGCGGCCCCACCCGTATCAGAGGTGCCAATGTGTGGCCCCAGTATGGCCCGTTTCCAAGAGCGCGTGGAGAGCGGGGCGCCCTCAGGCTGGGTGACCGCTTGGCATCGCGAGGGGCTGGACGGTGACCACCACGCGGCCTGCGCCGTGCCCTCGGTCCTCGCCCCGACGCTCGAATCTGTACGAGGAAGCCGTCGGCGTGCGACCCCTGGGTCCGATAGCCCGTGGACTTATGGGTCGGCCCGCCCAGTCCAACTACCGCGTACCTCAAGCCATTCCTGACAGGATGGAGTCCGCACGGACCGTGACGCTCCGTTGGGTGAACTAGGGGGGTCCGGTGACGTAAACGACATCTGCGCACCCCGTCGCTCAGACGGGGCGGTTAGGACTGGCCTGAGGACTAGTCGCGATCACGCCCTCCCGTCCCGTCGCCTCATGGCCGACGGCCTGAGCTACGGTCCCCAATGCAAGCTTGGATCGTGCCGGACCGTGAGCATGTCCCCTAGCCTCGAGCCTGGCTGGCCTACTCGACGTCCCTCGGGCGTCGGGGAAAGGGGTCAAACTGCATATCTGCCGAGTTGCGATATCGAATTTCAGGAACCTTAGGTCGGTCGTCGCAAAGGATCTGCCACCTGGGGTCGTCGTGGTGGGCGAAAACGCGTCGGGGAAGACCAACTTCTTGTATGCCCTGCGTTTGGTATTGGACCCCTCCCTGCCTGAAACGGCTCGTCAGCTCGTCGCTGACGATTTTTGGGACGGGCTCCCCGGGCCTTTCTCGGGAGCCGAGATTCGCGTAGAGGTCGAACTCGTGGGGTTCGACAACGATGCCGAGGCCAAGGCAGTACTCGGTGAGTGCCTCGTGGGACGCGCTCCGTACCGGGCGAAACTGACGTACTTGTACCGACCGCGTGGTGACCTTGAGCCCGGCGCAACGGCCTCCGAGACCGACTACGAAGTGGTCATGTTCGGCGGGGAGGACGAGGGGCGACGAGTGGGGCGCGCGGAGTGGCGCTTCGTCTCTCTACGGGTCCTGCCTGCCCTACGTGACGCCGAAGGCGACCTCCAGTCAGCCCGCTCGCCGCTCAGGAACCTGGTCAGCCACGCGCAGGTGGCGCCTGGGGTGCTCGACGGCGTTGCCACCGCGATCGACAAGGCCACCGAGACGCTGATAAACGAGCAAGCGCTTCGGCAGCTCGAAGAGGCGCTCTCGAAGCGCCTGCATGACATGGTCGGGGATCTCTTCGCTGTCGAGCCCACGTTGGGGGTCGTATCGGCGCGCGCGGACCAGCTCCTGCGATCACTCAGGCTCTTCATCGACCAAGAACGTCGGCGTGGAATCGGTCGAGCAAGTCTCGGCACGGCGAACCTGCTCTATCTCGTCCTCCTGTTGGAGGACATCGCAGCTCAGCGCCGCGCGCGCAAGCTTGTCGAGCTGATCCTCGCCGTCGAAGAGCCCGAAGCACATCTGCACCCGCATGTGCAGCGCGTCTTGTTCCGCCGTCTTCTTCGAGAAGACCGCGCTCTTCTCGTGACAACGCACTCGCCGCACGTCGCCAGTGTGGCGCCGCTTCGGTCATTGCTTGTCTTGCGGGACATTGGGGGAGAGAGCGCGGCTTACGACGTACGTGACGTCGAGCTGTCCGAAGCCCAGCAGCGCGACCTTGAGCGCTACTTAGACGTAACGCGAGCGGAGATCCTTTTTTCGCGTGCCGTGATCCTGGTCGAGGGCCTCGCCGAGCTTTACTTCGTGCCGGCCTTCGCTGCGGCCGCCGGGTTCGACCTCGACGCCCACGGCGTCACGGTTTGTTCGGTCCATGGGACGGACTTCCTCCCTTATACCCGGCTTCTCGGCAAAAAAGGTCTTGAGGTCCCTACGGTTGTCATCACCGATGGTGACCCGGACTCGAACGGGCGACCGCTGGGGCTGCAGAGAAGCGCCAAACTGCTTAGCCCCGCCCAAGGGAAGACACTGCTGGCCGCCATCGGCCAGGGTGATTACCTCTCTGGCCGGCAGCTCTGCGCGGCCGAGAATGTCTTCGTCGGGGACCAGACCTTGGAGCTAGACCTGCTGCCAGCCGGACAGACGGCAATGTACGACGCTTACAAGGAGCTGGTTGCCAATGAGACAGCGTGCGGCCGATTTTTGTCCGCGTTGTCCTCTGCCCCGAACGACCAAGAAGGCGCCGACAAGGTTCTGGCCCGCATCGAACGGCTCGGAAAAGGTCGGTATGCGCAACGAGCGGCCGAGCACGTCGGCGACGTCGAGCCGCCTGAGTACATTGCTGCAGCCCTTGCTGCAGTACGAGAAAAGGTTGGCCCCGCAGTAGGAGAAACGGTTGGCGAAGGGTGAAGCGAGCGTTGACACTGAGCGCCGCTATTGCTGCCCTCAACGAGGAACAGCGGGAAGCGGTGCTTCATGGCGGAGAGACGGTTGTCCTGGCCGGCCCCGGTAGCGGCAAGACGGACACCGTGGTGCTCAAAGTGGCATACCTCCTTGCTCGCGAGGTCCGGCCTCCGAGAGGGGTTGCGTGCATCACCTTCAGCACCGATGCTGCCAGGGAGTTCACCGTGCGACTGCGCCGCCACGGGTTGCGGCCCGGGCGAGAACTTTTCCTGGGTACCGTTCACGGGTTCTGTCTCACCAGGATCATCCGACCGTACGCCCGACTAGCTGGGCTCCCCGGGCTTGCCGAGCGGTCGGTCATGAGCGAAGTCCGTCAGCAGACGCTTTTACAACGCGCGCTCGACCTCGAAGGCGTCGCGGAGAACCCGGCGTACTTCAAAGCCAGGCTGGCGACAATCCGCAAAGCGATGGCCTGCGAAGAAGCGACCGATCCTTACGAACCTAGCCACGTCAGCGTTGCCCGGCGATATGAACAGCTTCTTTTGGACCAGGGGCTTATCGACTTTGACGCCATGACTTTTGAAGCCCTCCGGCTGCTCCGAAGCGATGATGGCGTAGCGGACCTGCTCGTAGCCCGGTACCCGTGGCTAGCGGTAGACGAGTACCAAGACCTAGGCGGTCCACTACACAAGATCCTTCTACGACTGCGCGAGGCCGGGGCGAAGATCTTCGCAGTCGGAGACCCCGACCAGTGCGTCTACGAATTCACCGGTGCTAATCCTCGCTACCTCGCTGAGCTCGAGGGGACGCCTGGTTTTCGTCCGATCCGGCTCCGGTTCAACTACCGGGCGGGCCGCCGGCTGATCGACGCAGCGGAGGCGGCCCTGGACGTGGTCCGCGGTTATCAGGCCGATCCGGCGAGGACAGACGAGGGAGAAGTCATCTTCAACTCGTGTCCCCCTGGTCTCGAGACCCAGGCGAGGGCGATTGTTGAAGGGCTGTTACCGGAGCTCCTAGGGGCTGGAGTGTCGCCGCATGAGATTGCGGTCCTCTACCGGGGACGTGGACTGGTCCTGGACGCGGTCTTGGAACGGCTGAGCGCGAGCAACGTACCGTACATCGTGGAGCGAGACGCAACGTTTCCGAAGACGCCGCTCGTGATGTGGCTGCAACGTTGCGCGATCTGGGCGTTGGACCCCACCGCTCCTAACGTGGACGGCTTCGCGGAGCTCGTCATTCCCTATCTGGGCCTGGTCACTGATGCGGGCCGAGGCCAGGGCGATAGTGACCTTTCCGACCGCGCCCGGCTCGTGAGCGCACTGGAAAGCACAGTTACGGCAGAGGAGAACCTCTCGTCATGGGTACGCCGAATCGCCGCCCAATTGGACCTAATCAGCCTCCTCGATGCAGACGGGTTCCGTCCCGACGATGTTGAGGCGCTTTTAGTCCTGTCGAAGCAAGCTGACCACGGTGAAGCGCCAACGGTGGCCGACTTCGCCCACGGAGCACGAGTGCACGGACGGGTCGTCGTCACTACCTACCACTCCAGTAAAGCCCGCCAGTTCGACGTCGTGATACTCCCTGGCCTGCAAGAGACGATCATGCCGGGAGCTCGATGGAATAAGAAGCTTCGACGCAATGAAACCCCGGAAATGGCGCAAGACCGTCGCCTCTTCTACGTGGCATTTACTAGGGCTCGTCGGCAGGTCGTCCTCTGTTATTCCCCATGGTTCCGGAACCAGAACGGCTACAGGGTTGACGGTCACTCCCGCTTCGTGGACGAGATAGCAGGCCGCCTCGGTGTCGACTCGTAGAAACCGCTGGCCCTGCCAATCCGTCGCCCGACTCCCGAGCACGCTTACACCGGGCGGCCCCACGCTCATGAAGGCGAATCGAGGAACCGCGCCCGTAACTGGTCGACACTCGGGTGGGAAGGGCAGTTGCGGGCCAGCTGTAGATCCGCAGCGCGCCTT
>DATKHZ010000025.1:0-3560 GCA_035509995.1 Acidimicrobiales bacterium
CTCGGGCTACGCTCAGTCGAATATGGCAACGCAAGGCGACTCGTTCCCAGTTCTTCGACAGGTGGTCCTCGACGCCACGGATGCCCGCGGTCTCGCGGAGTTTTACCGCGAGCTGCTCGGCTATGTCTACCGCGCGGGGGACGAACCGCCGCCCGCCGGCGAGCCCGACACGAAGGCCGGCGAGTGGCTGGTCATCCATCACAGTTCAGGATCTCCCCGCATCGCGTTCGAGCAGGTGGCTGCCCTTGCGAAGGCGACCTGGCCGGAAGGCGAGATCCCTCAGCAGCTCCACTTGGACCTGGTAGTCCCGAACTTGCAGGACCTCGAGATCCACCACAGACGCGCTATCGCGCTCGGCGCCAGGGTGCTGGAGGACAGGACCGCCGACGAGGAGGAGCCGCTCTGGGTCTACGCCGACCCGGCCGGGCACCCGTTTTGCATCTTCGTCCCTGTGGGCTGATAGGTCGCTTCGGCCTGAAAGGTCGCTTCGGCCTGAAAGATCGCTGCGGGCTGATACGTCGCTGCAGCCTGAAGATCGCTGCGGGCTGAGCCCTCAGAAGTGCGAGGGCTCAGCGAGCCTCGGCGGCCAGGCGAACGCCCAGGCCGATCAAGACGGCACCCGTTAACCTCTCCATCGTCCTCTGCACGCGAGGCCGCAGCAGGGTCCGGGCCCCATCGACGGCCCAGGCGAGCGTGGAGTACCAGACCACGTCAAACGCGACGATGGTGGCGGCCATGGCCAGCGCGTACAGCAAAGGGTCGGCGTGAGGCCTGAGGAACTGGGGGAAAAGAGCGATGAAAAACACTGCCAGCTTGGGGTTCGTGACACTGGTGGCCAAGCCCGAGCGCAACCCGGAGACCTTGCGTGCACCGCGCCGCTGAGTTCCGTCAGCCTGCCGGTGCAACAGGGACCTGGCACCGAGCACGATGAGCACCAGAGCACCGCCCAGTCGTAAGGCTGTATATGCAACCTCGGAGGCTGTGACAAGCGAGGCGACCCCGACCGCCGACAGGCACCCCCAGAGCAAGACGCCGATGCTGTTGCCGAAAATGGCGCTGAGGGCCGCACCACGTCCATCTCGAGCGGCGACTCTGATGATGGTCGCTGTGGCCGGGCCCGGCGTGAGCGTCACGATCAATGCGACCAGGAGGAACTCAGGCGCCGAACGCACGGGCTTACGATAGCGGTCGGTTGCCGACAAGACTTGGGATTTCGAGAGCCTCGGTTCCTTGAGGGCCGCCAGTCCCATCCGAGGGCTGTCGAGGGCTCCCGCGGCCCTTCTACTGACAATTTTTGTTGCCTGGCGCGCGTTTTGGTCCGGAGATTTGCCTTTCGGGACCGACAACACCGGGTGGGTCGGTCTGACGGGTTACTCTGGCGGGTCAGCCTGGTGGGCATGCCTGGTGGATCAGCCTGGGGGCCAGGCCCGCGAAGTGTCAACGCCCGTGAAGACCCGTGCACCCCCCTGCTCGCCCGTGCTCGCCCTGCCCGTACGTGCTGGCACTAGGCCCAGGACACCGGCAAACATCCTTGGTAAGCGAGTCACAGCCGGCAACACTTGGGCCAAGGAGGTTGACTTGGGAGCCTTGAAGCTGGTACTTCGTGCGGAGTTCCGCCGGCGCTGGCGGTCATGGCTCGCCCTCGCAGCACTCATAGCCGTCGTCAGCGGTTTGGTCCTGTTTGCGACCACGGCCGGTCGGCGAACTGCCTCCGCCTTTCCCCGCTTCATCGCAGCACACGGTTACGACGCCGAGGTGTACTCACTCGGGCCCCTTCCGGAGCTGGCCAAGTTGCCATCCGTCGCCTCCGCCGTCGAGGTCATCGACGAAGCTAATGGCCAACCGACGTGCAGTTGCAGGCGCCAGATCAACTCCAACGAGTTAACCCTGGGCTGGGTGCCAGCCGCTGCCCTTGGCCGCTTCACGCAGATCGTCTCAGGGCACATGCCGGACCAGTCGTCCCCGGACCAGGTGCTGGCCTCTTTCACTCTGCAACAGGACTACGGCGTCCGGGTCGGCACTGTCATCCGTGTCCCCCTCTACGCAGCATCACAGTACGCGGCCCTGAACAACGCCGTCGGGGCTTCACCACCACCGAAAGGCCCGACGGTCTCGTTGCGTGTGGTCGGGATCGAGGCCGCAGAAATCGAGTTCCCGTCTGGGCAAACACCCGTCTACGACCTTTACGCCACTCAGGCTTTCGCGCGGAGCGTCCTCCCACGCACAGCGAACTTTCCGGCTTACTTGGTGCGCCTGCGACACGGCGCGGGCGGCTACGCCTTGTTCCAAGCTGAGGCCAAGGCGCTCAACGTGGGGGGGGCGCCCAACCTGGACACGCCAGCGTCGCTCGTGGAGTCGTCGGTCCACCCACAGGCGATCGGATGGTGGGTGCTCGCCGTGCTGGCAGGCCTCTCGGGCTTGGCCGTCATATCCCAGGCGCTAAGCCGCCAGAGTGTCGTCGAGGGCGACGACTATCCAACTTACGGCGCGCTCGGTCTCAGCACGCGCCAGCTCTCGGCGCTCGCGATGGCTCGGACCATTGTCGTCGCCCTTCTCGGTGCCCTGGGCGGTGTTGTCATCGGTGCCTTGCTCTCACCGCTCGCGCCAGTAGGCGAGGCGCGGTGGGCCGAGCCCTCCAGGGGCTTTTCTCTTGACGTCCTGGTCCTCCTCGGCGGGGGCCTCGCCAGCTTGATTGTCGTTGTGGTACTTGGCCTTTGGCCCGCGTTCCGCGTAGCGCGCCTCCAGAGGGGCGCCGACGACGCCCGTCAGCGAAAGCCATCGGTCGTTGTGGAGGCCATGGCCTCGGCCGGAGCGGCACCGGCGATGGTGGTCGGGGCACGACACGCGCTCGAGCGCGGCCACGGCGCGACATCGGTCCCGGTAGGCACCGCTTTGCTCGGAAGCGTCCTGGCGGTCACTGCGCTATGCGCCACGGCAGTCTTCGGCGCCAGCCTGTCCCACCTCACGGCAACGCCCGCTCTGTACGGCGACAGGTTCCAGCTTGCTCTGTACGGCCAGGGCCCCGGTGGCCCGGGGGTCCCTACGGCCAAAGTGATCAAGGTCCTCGAGCAGGACCCGGCTGTCGCGGGGATCTCGATCGGGTTCGGCCGGGCGGTCTCGATCCACGGCACGAGCATCCAGGTCCTGGCGGGCCAGCCCATCCGCGGCCCGATACTGCTGTCGACAATAGGGGGGCGGTTCCCCGATGCCGCGGGCCAGATCGCGCTCGGCTCCACGACCCTGCGCGACGTCGGTGCGCACATAGGGTCGCTCGTCCCGGCCACTTTCGTCGTGCCGGGTGGCACCCGGACGGTACGGCTGCGCGTGGTGGGCGAGGTGGCATTCCCGATCGGCTTCGGCAATGAGAACACCGGCCTGGGTACCGGAGCGGCAATGTCCATCAAGGGGTTCCTTGATGCCGCCTGCGTACCTGGGAGATCCCACGAAAAGTGCGTGGCGGCCATCAAAAGTCAAAGCTCACCAACCCTGCTGGTCAGCGTCGTCCCGGGCCAGCGAGGGCACGCGGCCATAACCCGCTACGAGAACACCTTCCCGAACGC
>DATKHZ010000026.1:0-2355 GCA_035509995.1 Acidimicrobiales bacterium
ATCCCGAGTGCCTCCAGTTCCCCTACCAGCAAGGTGACGTTGGTGAAGACCGGTTTACCCTCGATGGAACCCTCGGGGAAGGCCGAAGCGGCATAGCTAGGCTCCCGGAGCAGCGGGTCACCGCCCCCGACGAAATAAAGATCCCCCTCGAGCACCCCGTTTACCGGCGCATCCAGCGCCCGCAGTGCCGTCGTGAAGGTGTAGTTGGGACCGAGTTCGTCCAGGAGCGCCGTGGCTGTGAGCAGTTTCATATTGGAGGCCGGCAGCACGGGTAGGTCGGCGTGGTCCTGGTACAGGACAACCCCGTCCTGGGACACCTCCGCGCAACTCCGGGCGGCCGCGCCGGCGCCGATGGCTTTGGCTGACATCGCCTCTGCCAGAGTTGCGGTAAGGGACTGGCCAGCGGCTAGGGATTGCAGCGTGATCGGGATTCGTGCCGGCGATAGGAGCGGCGTCGCCAGCAACGCCGGCGAGGTACCGGCCGCCGGCGGACTACCCGTCGCCGGCGATGCACCCGAGGTTGGCGAGGTACCGGTCGCCGCCGGAGCAGTCGAGGCCGGAGCAGTCGAGGCCGGCGCACCCGCGACCGGGAACATGACCGCCAGGCCAGCAAGCACCGTCCCGAAGGCGCCCCGGCGCGTCCGGGAGGACGAACGGTACGACCGACGTGAGCCCCTGCCGGACGACGAGCCGGATGACGAGCCGGACGACGAGCCGAGCGAGGAGCCGGCGTAGGAGCCCAGCGACGACCCGCACGACGAGCCGAGAGAGCGGCAGGAGGAGCCGGACGACGAGCCGGCGTTGGAGCCCACCAGAGCACGGTACGCCGGCGCCTGACTGGGCAGAAAGTCGCGCTGGCAAGGCCCCAGGGACCCGGCTCCCACCAGGGAAGTACGATATGGTTGGCCCGTGCCTAAAGTCCTGCTCGCTGTGCTCGCGGGCCTGCTCACCTCCCAGCTCGCCCTACTGCTGACCACCATGTACCTCCATCGCACTGTCACGCACCGCGCGATGACAATGCGCTCTGGCCTGAGCTTTGCCTGCCGCGCCGTCGTGTGGTTTTCCACCGGCATCAAACCGCGTGAATGGGCCGCCGTCCACCGCCGCCACCACGCCTATACCGACGTTCCCGGGGACCCCCATTCGCCGGTCCTGGACGGTTATTGGAAAGTGCAGATTTACAACGTGGGCCTTTACAAAAAGGCCGCCAAGGACGCTGAGACGCTCCGCAAGTACACCCGGGATATCAAGGTCGACAAGTGGGACAAGTTCGTGTTCGACCGCGGCTTTATCGGATTGGGCATTGGGTACTGCGTTTTTTGGGCGATCTTCGGCTGGCGCTTGGCGATCGTGGCTGCGGCCGTGCACGTCGTCAGCTACCTGCTCCTCAATTCGGCGATCAACGCTATCGGGCACCGCTTCGGCAAAGCCAAGTACGCCGGTTTCTCCACCAACAACCAATGGTTGGCCTTGATGACATGGGGCGAGGGGCTCCATTCGAACCACCATGCGGCTCCGACTTCCGCACGATTTTCGTTCACACGCCGGGAGCTCGACCACGGTTGGATCGTCATCAGCTTTTTCAAGAAGCTCGGCTGGTTACAGGTACGTCACACCGATATCCACTTGACGGCCGCAGCACAGGCGGGCGGGCAGGGTGACCACGGACCGCAACCCCCAGCCGATGAACGCGAGCCCGAGCCAGAGCTTGTCTGAGCTCACGCGCGCTGGCGGCTTGTCACAATGGACATAGTTTCTGCTCTCTTCATCGAGAGCTTCGAGCTGCGCCAGGTCCCCGGGCCGGCTACCCGGGTGGACATCTCAGGGGCCATGTTCTCCATGGCGGCGCCACAAACCCCGCCCTTCACGGTCACGCCGCACCTGATGGTGCTCATCCGTTCGAGGCGGGACGACCCGCCGAACGGGATATTGGAGGTCGTCTTCCGTGACGAGGCCGGGGAACAGGTCGCCCGCAACGTCTCGCCTTTCAACGTCGAACCGGGGAAGTTCACCTACCGCCTCGTGCGTGGCGAACTCGAGTACAAACAACTGGGGACCATCGAGGCTCACTGCCGCTTGCTGCCCGATGGCCAGACCACGGTCGTGCCGCTGACGATGCTCGCCCCGCTCGGCGCCTAGCTTCGAAGGCCAAGCTCGAAGGCCAAGCTCGAAGCCCAAGCTCGAAGGCCAAGCTCGAAGGCCACGCTCGAAGGCCTCAGCTTGGAAGGCCTCGGCTTCGAAGGGCTACGTTCGAAGACAGTGTAGGTTGGGCCCCATGACCCAGATCGCCGCCCCGCCGGCACTCAGGGCACCCCTCCTGCGCAGCGACAAGCCGGCGGGCCAGCCGGCAACCGG
>DATKHZ010000027.1:0-3327 GCA_035509995.1 Acidimicrobiales bacterium
CCACTCCGGAGTTCACGGTCCTGAAAGGCCCTTACGAGGTCGGGTACGCATACGACTGTCAGTCGGCGCCAACGTCGGAACAGTCGTTCCAAATCCTGGATCTCCCGGTGCCGGGCGGCCCTACCTCGGTCTTTTCCTCAAGAGATCTGCAGGGTTCTGGCACCGTCGTGGTCCCCACGACGGGCGACCAGAAGCTCGAGGTCGAGACCGCTGCGGCGTGCCAATGGGTCATGAAGGTCGTCGCGCCTTGAGCTCGCGGCTTCGGCCGGTGGCCCTGAGAGGCACGGCCGCGCTCGCCTTCGCGCTGGCTGGCGCAAGCCTGCTGTTGAGCGTTGCCGTTGGCCCATCCGGCGCCACGTCGGCGTCGCGTGGTGACGCTGTGCTGATCGTGGGGAGCCACCGGTACTACCTTCAGCTTGCTGTCACGCCAGTTCAGCAGGACCTCGGCCTGGGGGACAGGGCGAAACTGCCGCTTGACCACGGGATGCTGTTCGTATTTCCATCGTCGGGGACACGGTGTTTCTGGATGAAGGGGATGAGGTTCGCGCTCGACATGATCTGGCTATCGCCGTCGGACGAAGTTGTCTCGGTCCAGGTAGACGTTTCACCGAAGTACTATCCCTCCACTTACTGCTTTCAAGCTCAAGATGTCATCGAGCTGGATGCGGGCCAGGCCCGGTTCGCGGGAATTGTGGTTGGCCGCGTCGTGAAGTTGGAGATGCGGGCTAACTGATTGTCTCAGTGCCTGGCAGCGGCGGTGGTTGTGGGACTGCCTGTCGTCGAGCTACGGCGAAGGGTGGTAGTGGTGCCCGCGAAGGTCGTGGTCGTCTCGCGTACGATCGCGCCGGTCGTCGGTGTCGGCCCCGATGGGAACGACGGCCCGCTGGGGCCCGAGTTGGTGGCACCACTGTCCGGGAGGTAGCCGATCAGTGCGCCAAGAGATCCGGCCACCAATGCCGCCGCTAGGAGCGCCCAAGTCGGCCAGCTTCGACGCTCCTTGATCCGTAAAGAACCCGGAGCGGCAATGCCGTCGCGCAAGGGGTCTTTCGGGTCACGGTTAGGCGACATCGGCGACCAAGCTCATTCGGATAAACGCTCCGGGAGCGGCGTTCGGGGGGGTGCCTGATAAGCAAAGGTGACCAGGCTCGCCTGACGCGCTGAAATGGATGGCGTCAGCATATATGACGGGCGGTCCCCCACCACGGCCGCGCTTTAACAACTGGTGAATTGTTCACGAACTCTTGGCGACGTGGAGACTGAGGACGAAGCCTCCCCGTGAAGACGAATGCACCGCCTGCCGGCGCAGCAAGATCGGTGGTCACCGATAAAAGATCCATCGGGCGAGGCTAGGAATTCCCGTGCTGTTTCGGCCAGAAATCGCCGTACCGGTCAACGCTCGAGGCCCATGTTGAACAGCTGGCGAACAGTACCCAAAATGCCTCTAGCGGTCATTGCGCGCTATTCAGCGCCGTGATCTGATGTCTCCGATACGACTTGCAAGACCAGCAACGCCCAACAACACCGCGCCTTCACCGACAAAGGAGTTCGATTTGAGACCACGTAAAGCGTTTGCAAGATTTGCGGGTACGGCGGCGACGCTGACGCTAGCTGCTCTGTTTGCCACGCCCCTCCAGGCGTATGCCCTGACGACGGGCAGCCCCAGTTGGGTTTCTCCCCCCTGCACGGCGGGGTCGAGCCCCGTGGTATGCCCGGTGCAGACGACCGAGCAGACCTTGAGCGGTTTCTACGAGGGAGACGCTGGCGTCGTCACCATCACTTTCCCGTCCGGCACATTCGCGGACACCGTGGCTCTCCGGGCCGAGCAGTGCAACAACAACCCGACCACCTCCGCTGCATGCGACGGCGCCACCCTCGCAACAACCTCGGCCGACGGTTCGACGCAGCTGGAATCGAACGCCACCGGTGGGGCGACCGTCACGTTCCTGCTGTACGAACTCCCCACCGGTAACACCCCTGACGCCAACGGCAACGCGGGAATTGACCCAGGCTCGAACGTCACTTGCTCGGACACGAAGGCATGCTCCATCTGGGTGGGCACTGACCCGTCCGCCGGCTGGGCGAATGGTTACGCGCTCGACGGGATGCTGCCCATTGCCGCTCCAAGCCAGGGCCAAGTGCCGGAGTCGCCGAGCGTGCCCCTGCTGGCGCTGAGTGGCATTGCAGTGGCCGGTGCTGGTTACTACTTGTTCTTCGCCCGCCGCCGTCGCGCCCACAATTGCTAGGGGGGATGTCGAAATGATCATGATCAAACATGCGAAAACGCAAAGGAGAAACGAAACGATGCCCACCAGGAGACTTTCCAACCGGGCCCGGGCGCTAACCGCCTGCGGGGCTGCGCTGAGCACTCTGTTCGGCTTCGCGGCGACCGCCCCATTGGCCAACGCTTCCGCCAGCCTCCAGTTCCCGGCGTATACCTTCAGTCTGGCGACCCCGGGGACCAACCCGACCGGCCCGCGCTACTTCGAGGGGTTCTCGAACACCATCAATGTGGCTGGGTCCGAAACGGCAGAGTACGCCCTTGAGCAGGTGGGCGCCTTGTACAACAACGCCGGGATCTTTGGGTGCGCTCAGTCAAGCGACCCTGCCCGCCGTACGTGCAACCCCGGGAGCTCCAGCTACTCGGCCAACGTCGACATCTACGACAACTTCGACCACAACGTGGTGGACCAAGCACAAGCGGTCGGCTCGGCGGCAGGGTACCAAGCGCTTTGCGCAACGGACGCTGCCGGCAACGCGCCGACCCAGCCGGCCTCGCTACCCTCCGCCCCTCCGTACTACACCTACCCGGTTGTGGCTGCAACTGAAGGCGCCGATGGCATCCCGATCGACCTTGTGAGGGCTTCAGCGTCGATCTCCCAGCTGCAAGTCCATGATGCCTCGAACCCGCCTTGCGCTGACCTTGAGGAGCAGGCCATCGCCAATGACGCCGTGGTGGGCCTCACGTTCTTCCCCTCGTCAACCGACCCCGACGGCACCGGCATCGAGGTCGTGGCGCCAAGCTCAGGCGGCGGGCCGAAAGCAATCGACCTTTCGAACACCGGTGGGGTCGGTACTGCCACTGACACGGCTTGGCGAGTGTTCTGCGACGGGACGGCGGCTTCGGCGAGTGACCCTCTGGCGATCACCACTTGGGACCAGCTCTATGAGGCTGAGGGCCTCGCGGGCGCACCCAACCCGGACCAGCCGATCGTGCTCTGGGGGACCAAGAACAACTCGGGCACCGGGGCCGCTTTCTACGACTTCGCCGGGTGTGGTACTACCACCGGACGCATCCTCGCTAATAACCACTTGATCACTGAGAACAAC
>DATKHZ010000028.1:0-3063 GCA_035509995.1 Acidimicrobiales bacterium
CAGCCGGCGTCGGTGCCGTCTGGCACGACGGCGACCTGTATTTCACGAGCCGTTCCACACCGTGGTGGGGGTCAGCACTGAAGAGCCAAACGGAGCGACACTCTGGCGGTTCACGGGGTAACGCGGTTCGATCTCTTCGCAGTCCTTGTCTGTTGGGGTCTCGCTGTCGCGAACAGTCAGCCGAACGAGATGCTCGCGGCGTTCGGGGATGTCACGACTCGGACCTCCCCGCTGCCGCGCCTGCCCGCGTAGTGCCCGGACGCCGCGGTAACCACCCACGAATATGCGGTGCACATCGTGAAGCCCTTCACGGCGCTCGACGACCGAAGTGCGAGCTGCAGCGTCCCGGCTGCGGTGCGCAGGTCGAGCGATCCCGTGCAGTGCCCGACGGCGATGAAGCCCACGCCGTGCACCGAACCCGAGATTGTCGATCGACCAATGTTGAGGCGTCCGCCCGCACGAAGCGAGTACTCCGCGCCGACGTCAGCGTTGGTCGGGAGAGCGATGGCCCTGCCTCGTGCCGTGCCGGACAGGTGCAACTGCGCCGTCGCGGCCCAGGCCCCCGCTGTTACCGCCATCATCATTGTGAGGAACACGGCGACGATGGCGGCGCTCTTGTTGATCCTCGGCGAGCGCAACACGAATCGAGCCTAGGCCGAGTTTGCCCCGGCTGGGCGCCATATGCAGAGAGTCGGCCGCGCACTGTGGGGCGCGTCACGCACTCCAGTTCCGCCCCAGGGCCCAGGTCACAATCAAAGGCTACGGGTTTGACTTCCTCGCCGTGGGTTTCGGGAGCGCGGTACCGAGCCTATTGGTGACCGGCGGCCAGACAGCCAGCACCGTGGTACCGAAGCTAGGAGATGGACTGCGTCCTCAAGATCGCCGCCCGCGCTTACCAAGCTTGGCGGCTTCGGTCTCGGTCCCGAACATCACTTTGCGATAGGCCTTGATATGGCGATCTCGTCATATGTCCGCTATGTCCTCCCACGGCAGCCTTTCCACCTGGGGCGACAGAATTGGAAGGCCGAGCCCGACGACACCTCAGTTGCGCACCCATCATATTCGCTCTGCGCTCTGGCCCTAATCCCGGAAGGTCGGCCAGCCGGCAGCCCGTGATTACGGTTTTTCCAACACGAAGCACTGGGCGAGGTTTGAACGATAACTCAGGTAATCCCAGAGGTTGCTCATCACGTAGTCGGGAGAGAACTCGGGAAAGCCGAGCAACTCACGCCGGTCGCCCTCGACTAACCGATAGCCCGTGAACTCGGCGATCATCGCAGGGGCGACGTTGGTGCCCCAACGGTTGCTTTCGGCCGAACAAAAGGGGGTCACGTCGAGGAACAGGTCGAGGGTGAGCACGAGACGACCGCCAGATTTGAGTAGCTCATCAGCTCGTTTAAGTGTGGACTTGACAGCCTCGATCGGCATGTGCTCAATCACCGACACGCACAAGACCGCATCGAACGGTCCGTCGACATTGGCCTCCTCCAGGACTGAGTGGTGAAGCACCACGTTCGTGCCATACGTGGCGTTTAGCTGTTCGTGGCGACCCTCGGGTGGCATGGCGTACTCGCCCGGGCCGTTGCCGTAATCGTAAAAAGGGTCGACGTTATGAACCTCACCGCCCTTGTCGGTCGCCAAGGCGAACTGCAGGCCGGACATCGCACCGCCGATCTCCAAGAGACGGCCGCCCGTGGGCAGTTGAGCGGCTACCCACGGGTATTCCCAACGGCGCACGGGTGAGTTGGCCTGCCACGCGAATGGACCTCGCAACTTCCTTTCCATGGTGGAGACCCTGCTCGACAGCCGACTCAGTCGCAACCACGGCAACCACTGCAGGGGCACGTTTCTGCCTTGGGGCGCTCCCCAGCGCTCATTCCATTCCTGGTAGTCCGTCGGTAGTTCTGCCTTGGCCAGCATGGCAAGATAGTACCAGTGCGCCCGACTTCACGGCTTCCGCCATAGCGGCCGTCAGCGTCTCCGTCTCAGAAAAAAACGTCTGCCGACCATCATGCTGGCCGAACACATCGGGCGGCGGCTCTACGGCGCGCAATCACGCGAGGGAGCTCGCACATTGACGCCGCTCTGCCCTGGATTTCTGTTCATTCTTGAGTTTGTTCAAAATAATTGGACAAATCCGGCCAGCCTGGCCGGCTGCCATAGTTGACCAGCAGATGTCTGCAGGCGTGGATTTCGCCGGTGAACTCTGGCGAATTCGGGTCGACGTTTATGTTGAAGACAGGACGGCCATGGGAATCGTAGGTCGGGTCGGGCCAGTTCGGCACCCCGTGGTGGCGCATACACTGGGCAAACCCCACCATGGTGCTCAGGATCTGTTGCCACTGGCCCGGGGTCGGCCCGTTGCCACCGTTCGGGAGCAGGTCGCTGCAGGCGGTCCGGGCCCCCTGGAACTGGTGGGGGTTGCTCAACGAGATTTGTTTCACGCTGGGAGGGAAGTTCCCGCTGCCGTTGGGGTCGGGGAAGTCCGCCACGCCGTGAAGCCGCATGCAACGAGCGAATGCGAGCGCCTGCTGGGCTGGTGAACTCGACGAGTTCGAGGTCGAAGAGCCCGACGCCCCCTGTGCTGTGCTGGTGGGCCCCTCCGAGGCCACTGCCGGGCCGGAGTGGCCGCCCCCGCAAGCCGCCAGGCCTAGCACTGATGGCAGGGCTGTGGCGACGATGCCGGCCGCGGTGCGTGCTCGGTACGGCCGTCCCCGCCGTGGCCGCGCTACTACGCGGGCGGTGCCGTCCGGCATGGCCACATCAGGGGTGGACGATCGAGCCTGTACCGCGGTCTTGTCGAGCTTGGCGGTCATACCAGTCATTGTCCTAGCTGTCACGATCGGCTACATCCCCCATCGGAGGGAGTGCAGCCCCTGTTGGAGGGGTGAAGCAGAAAAGGAGCGCTCAACGACGAAGCTATCGTGAACAACTGGGCGGTTCATGTGGTATTTCGTTTCTTTGTAGTTGGAATGACCGGGAGGGCTGATCGGCTCCTCCAGGAGCAGGTTCGGGATGTCCTCGCCCCGCTCGGCCCGATGGCTCGTGGCGCATCATTGACCA
>DATKHZ010000029.1:0-9444 GCA_035509995.1 Acidimicrobiales bacterium
CGTGCAGATCGGGACGACGTTGGCCCACCCGGCACACAACTCCCACTGATCATACCGCCTGCCTTGTGATGCTGCCGGCGGCGGCTCCCGCGGTGACTAGTTACACCGGCCGGCTACGGCTTGGGCCAACTAGCACGCAGCTTGGCGGCGCTTTCGTAAAGGGGCTCAGGCAGTACCCGGGCGTCGGCCACCGAGGTCATGAAGTTGGTGTCACCGGCCCAGCGGGGCAGTACGTGCATGTGGAAATGGCCGGGCACACCAGCGCCGCCAGCCCTGCCGAGGTTGGCCCCGAGGTTGGCGCCGTCAGGCTTGTAGGCCGCCTTGAGGGCCCGCACCCCTGCAACGACACCTTCCCAGATGTCGCCTGACTCGTCGGGCGCAAGATCCTCCAGCTCGGCAACGTGGCGCGTGGGCATTACCATCAAATGGCCGCTTGTGTACGGGTAGGCGTTGAGGATCGCGACGGCACGACCGGAGGGGTGGCGCCAAACGACGTGGAGTTCCTCGTCCGGCAACCCGCTGGCCAGGATCATGCAGAACACGCACGAACCCTCCTTGGCCTCGCCTTTGCCGGCCTCAACAGCGCCGGCGACGAACTCGGACCGCCAGCCGGCCCAGATGACGTCGAGGTTGCCCATGGCTGCTGTCAGCCAGCCTGCTCGTCGGCGGCCACGTCCGCGGCCACGTCGGCTTGCAACCTCTCGATGAAGTGGCTGACCGCGACGCCGCGCTCGGGCCGCTCGGTCCCCCGCGCATTGACCCCCACGGTCCCGCCCGCGACGTCGTCGTCGCCAACCACGAGGACGTAAGGGACCTTTTCCAGCTTGGCGTGCCGCACCCGCGCCCCGAGCGGCTCGTCGGCGGGAAAGGTCTCGGCCCTGAACCCGCCCGCCGTCAGCGCTTTTACGACCGAACTGGCGTAGGCCTCGTGGTCGTCGCGCACAGGGAGCACCTTCGCCTGCACGGGTGCCATCCAAGTGGGGAACGCGCCGGCGTAATGCTCGACCAGGATGGCAAAAAAGCGTTCTACAGAACCGAACAACGCCCGGTGGACCATGTAGGGGCGGTGGCGTGCATTGTCGGCGCCCACGTACTCCATCTCGAAGCGCTGCGGGAGCATGTAGTCAACCTGGATTGTCGACACCTGCCACTTGCGCCCGATCGCGTCGCGCACATGGACATCGATCTTCGGCGCATAAAACGCTCCCCCGCCCTCGGAAACCGTGTACTCGAGGCCGGCAGCATCGAGCGACGCCCGCAGCGCGTTGGTCGCCTGGTCCCATTCCTCTATCGTGCCGAGGTACTTCTCCGGGCGTGTGGACAGTTCCGCCTCGAACTCGGTCAGGCCGAAGCGGCGCAGAATGTTGAGCACAAACGCCAGCAGGCTCGCCAGTTCTTGTTCTAGCTGTTCACTTGTACAGAAGATGTGGGCATCATCCTGCGCGAAGCCGCGCAGGCGCAAAAGCCCGTTCAGCACTCCGGAGCGCTCAAAACGGTAAACAGTCCCCAGCTCGAACAGCCGTAAAGGCAGCTCTCGGTAAGAGCGCTGGCGGCTCTTGTAGACGAGGATGTGCATCGGGCAGTTCATGGGCTTGAGGTAATAGGTCGCCCCTTCCAGCTCCATGGGCGGGTACATTCCCTCGGCGTACCAGCCAAGGTGGCCCGAAATCTCGAACAGGGTCGACTTTGCCAGGTGAGGCGTGTACACGAACTGGTAGCCGCCCCTCTCGTGCTCCGCTCGGGAATAGTCCTCCATCGCCTTCCGCACGATGCCACCCTTGGGATGGAACACCACGAGGCCGGGGCCAATTTCGGGCGGAAAATGGAAAAGATCCAGCTCCGCCCCGAGCCGGCGGTGGTCTCGGCGCTCGGCTTCCTCCACGCGTGCCAGGTATTCGTCGAGGGCGGCCTGCGACTCCCAGGCGGTGCCGTAAATGCGCTGCAACTGCTGCCGGCGCTCATCGCCTCTCCAGTAAGCCGCCGCCACTTTGGTCAATTTGAAATAACCAAGCTTCTTCGTGGACCGCACGTGGGGACCGCGACAGAGGTCGACGAACTCATCGTCGCCGCCAGCCGACGGCGAGCTGGCCTGCGGCCGGACGTTACGGTAGGTGCTCACCCCCCCAGTACCGGCGCCCTCGTTTTCTGCCTCCAGCCCGTCGGCGCCCTTGCTCACCGCCGCCTGCTGAGATGCCCCGGCTCCCTCGATTATTTCGCGCTTGTAAGGCTGGTCGGCAAAAATGTCGAGGCCCTCGTGGACCGAATGCTCTTGGCGGACAAACTGCTGGTCTTCGTCCATGATCTCGCGCATGGCGGCTTCGATGCGGTCGAGGTCGTCTTCGCTAAAGCGGGCGCCGCCGGGGAGCTCGAAATCGTAATAAAACCCATCCTCGATGGCCGGCCCTATGGCATAGCGTGCCCCGGGCCAAAGCCGCGTGACCGCCTGAGCCAATACGTGCGAGGTGGAGTGCCGCAAGATCGCCCGGCCCGCTTCCGATGAGGTAGTCACCACGCTCACCGCCGCACCGTCGGGCAGCACCGACCCGAGGTCGCGCTCGGACCCGTTTACGACAACGGCGATGGCAGCCTGAGCCAGGCGAGGCCCGATCGCGGCTGCGAGGTCGGCTCCCGTGGAACCCGCAGGCAGCTCGCGCGTTTTGCCGTCGGGCAGCGTGACGGATATCGGGCTCGGGCCGGCAATCGGATCGGCGGTTGGCATCCCGCCAATGATAGGGACCGCGCCAGCTCCCCGGGATCCTAAAGCCGTACGCCGAGTAGCGCGGCGGCCTCCACGACCTGACCCCTGGAGCCTTTCCCGGCGGGCTCAGAGGCGACGGCGTCTATGGCAGCGAGGGCACGAGGTGTCGACAGGTCGTCGTCGAGGGCCGCTCTCACCTCGTCGAGCACCGCGCCGCCAGCTAGGCCCCCCGCAGACGGCTGGCCGACATCGCTGTGCTTGCGCCACAGGGCCAGCCGGTCGGCAGCTTGGGAGAGCAGCCCCTCGTGCCAGTCCCAATCCGATCGGTAGTGATGGGCAACGACCGCGAGGCGGATCGCTGCGGGCTCCCAGGTCTTGAGCAGGTCCTTCACGAACACGAGGTTGCCGAGCGACTTGGACATCTTGGTGCCCTCGTAGCGGACCATCCCGGTGTGCACCCAGTGGCGCACGAACAGCTCACCGGTCGCGGCCTCCGACTGGGCGGCCTCGCATTCGTGGTGGGGGAAGATCAGGTCGGAGCCTCCCCCGTGCAAGTCGACCGTTACACCTAGCTCCCGCACTGCCAGCGCCGAGCACTCGATATGCCAGCCCGGCCGCCCACGGCCCCAAAGGGAGCCCCACGCCGGCTCGTCCGGCGCCGATGGTTGCCAGAGGACGAAATCAAGAGGATCGGACTTGTTCGGGTCGCCCGGGTTGCCCCCTCTTTCGCGGGCCAGCTGCAACATCTGGTCGCGCCCGTAATGGCTGATGGACCCGAACCCCGGCCAGGAGGACACGTCGAAATAGACCGCTCCCCCAGCCTGATAAGCGTGTCCGTTCGCAAGCACCATCCCGATGAAGCCCAGGATGTCCGGGATCGCCGAGGTGGCACGGGGCTCACTCGCGGCCGGCAGGAGGCCCAGCGCGTCCATGTCAGCTGAGAACCTCGCCATTTCTTCGGCTGCAAGGTCAAGGTAGTGGACGCCGAGCTCGCGGGCTTTGCGCAAGATGTCGTCGTCGACGTCGGTGACGTTGCGCACAAGCGTGGTGCGGTACCCCAAATCCTGCAGCCGTCGCTGGAGCACGTCGTAGGCAATGTAGGTGGCGGCATGGCCGAGATGGGCTGCGTCATAAGGCGTTATCCCGCATGTGTAAATCGTTACTGTCCCGCCCGGTCCGTCCGCGGGCTCGAAAGCGACGACGTCCTGCTGTGCGGTGTCGTAGAGACGCATCCCGCCCGCCGTCACTCGGCAACCTTCATCGGCCCCGCCTCACTCGATACCGGTGACCCGCAGCGATACATGCGCCTTGTAACGGCGGTTTACCTCCACGAGAGCCGCTGTGAGCGCCTCGACCGCCATTGCCGAACCCAAACCCCCAACGTCCACCCCCCGAAGCCCAGGGATCCTGTCCACCAGCTCGATCACCTCGCTGGTCGCCGAACGGTCGTCGCAGAACACCATGACGTCGCAGCCCAGCATATGGTCCGGGTTACCGAATGGCCCGGCCGGAATGTGGTGGAACGCCCCGGCGACGCGGCTGGCCGGCAGCGCATTGGCCACCGCGACCGCAACCGAGCCCGTCGGCGGCAGCAGCGGCACAAAACAGTCCCCCCATCGGGTCATTGCGTTGACCATGCTCACCACGATTTTCCCCGACAAAAGGGGGGCCAGTTCTTTCGCTGTGGTAACCGCGCCCTCCCAGGGAGTTGCGAGCACCACAAGGTCTGCCTGGGCGGCCTCACTGTTGCTGCCCGGGACGAGCGGGATGTCCGGGCTATGCCAGCGCTGTTTGAGCTCGGCCACCACCGTCACGGCCTTTTGGGCGTCGCGAGAACCGACAACGACTTCAACGCCGGCAGTCGCGAAGCGCGCCGCCACGGCCGAGCCGGCCGGCCCGGTGCCACCAAGTACTCCTATTCGCACCCGACGAGCCTTGCATGCGACGACGGTACCCAGCGAACACGCAGGTAGAGGGGGGTGGAGACGTGCTACGTTGACTGGACATGGCCGACGCGCCGGAGGGGGCAGCCGAGGCGGGCACCACCGACACGCTGCTCGCTTTCTTGACCACCTCCTGCGCCGAGTGCCAGCCCTTTTGGGAAATGTTGGCCGGTTCGGCGACCAGGGAGGACCTGGGAGCGCAGCTGGTCGTCGTGACGCCCAGCAGGTCCATGGAGGACGAGCGTCTCGCGAGGCGGTTAGTGCCCGAAGGCGTCCACCTGCACATGGGCTCGGAGACATGGTTCGAGTACGGCATCGGGCGGGCTGGCAGCTTCGCCCTGGTGAGGAGCCCCCGGAACGGGCCCCCACCCTGGCAAGAAATGGGGAAAGTCCTGGGAGCCGCAAACGTAGAGGCTCCCGAGGAGCTTGTCAGGCTCGTCAAAGCTTGGCGTGCGGCCGCCGAGGGCCCCTAGGAAGTTCGCTCGACGATGCCGCGCAGCAGAGCAGCCTGGCCGACGTGTTGCAGGTCGTCTCCGACAATGCTCACCAGCCTGACGCCGAGGGTCACCGGAGGGTCGAACCGTCGGTCGACCACCCGGTCGAGCGCATCGGCTGAAAGGCCCGTGAGGTACTGGGCCGTCTTTTCGAACACCGCGTCGTGGTACCCGCGGAGCAGATCGGCGCCGGCCTCAACCAAGGCAACCTGCTCGGGCTTGTGGCCATAGCCGATATCGCGGACGTCGAGCTCCAGGTTGAACCGGTCAGCCCAACCGCCTGCGACCCATACCTGTTCATTTCCTTCCACCTCTGAGACATGGTCATCCTGGACCCTGGTCAGATGCCAGACCAACCAGGCAATGGAATTGGCCTCGCTATCAGCCCGGAAAGTCAGCGCCTCGGCAGAAACGCCGTCGAGAACGTGGTGCACCTCGTCCCGGATCCGGACAAAAGCATCCCTGAACAGCTCATCTGGTCCCAATGCAGCTCCCTTTCAAGTCGCCCTAATCCCCCGGCTAGCCAACGCTACCCATTCCTCGGGCACTCTCTAGCGGCGCAGGTCTGAGAAGATCGAGTTGTGTCAGACACTTGGTTCATCCAGCCAAACGGCCCGCTCAACGGTGACGTACAGGTCTACGGCTCCAAGAACGCCGTTACCAAGCACATGGTCGCCGCCATCTTGGGCCAGGGCCCGAGCACGATCGCCAACGTCCCCAACGTGGGCGACGTCGAGATAACGGCCGGGATCCTACGCGCGATCGGTGCCGGGGTCACCCAGTCGGACGGGCACCTCGAGATCACCCCCCCGGAAGAGGCCAAGTCCGAGGTGCCGCTTTCGTTCAGCGGGCTCAACCGTATCCCGGTGCTGCTGCTCGGGCCGTTGCTTCACTTGACTGGAGAAGCCTTTGTGCCCATGGTTGGCGGCGACCGCATAGGAAGGCGGCCGGTGGACTTCCACGTGCAGACGCTCGAGGCCCTAGGTGCCGAGGTCGAAGTGACTAACGAGGGCATCAGCGCACGGTGCAAGCGGCTTAGGGGTGCGATTATCGAGCTCCCGTACCCGAGCGTCGGCGCCACCGAGTCCGCCCTGCTCTCGGCGGCCCTCGCGGAGGGCAAAACAGTCATCCGCAACGCCGCGACAGAACCCGAGGTGCTCGAGCTCGCCCTTTTTCTCCAGCGCATGGGAGCCCGGATCGAACTGTCCCCCGACCGGCGCGTCGTCATAGAAGGCGTCCCGACGCTGAGAGGTGCCGACACACGGCTCCAGGGGGACCGCAACGAGGCCTTCTCGTACCTGGTCGCAGGCTTGATAACCCGGGGGACCGTGCGCGTCATCGGGTGCGGCCAGGACCGCCTTGTGACAGCCATCACAACCCTGCTCCGCATGGGCGCCGAAGTCAACATCGACGAGCACGGGATCACTGCTTTCGCGCCGGACGGGCTCCACGCCGCGGCCGTCTCAACTGGCGTGCACCCAGGGTTCGTGACGGACTGGCAAACGCCGCTCATGGTCCTGTTCACCCAAGCCGACGGCATGTCGGTACTCCACGAGACCGTCTATGAGGACCGTTTCGTCTACGTCCCGGCGCTGAAGGCGATGGGGGGCGAGATCGGTCTGTTCGCAACCTGCCTTGGCGGACCGGCGTGCCGCTTCCACGACACGAGCTATCTGCACTCCGCGGTCGTGAGGGGGCCGTCGAAATTGCAGGGCGCAGAGGTGGACGTCCCCGACGTTCGAGCCGGGTTCTCCAGTGTTATTGCGGCTGCCGCGGCCTCGGGCCCCACGCTGATCCACGGGGTGCGCCATCTCGAACGGGGATATCATCGCCCCGCCGACCAACTCCGTTCGCTCGGCCTCCTGCTCGAAGCGCGTTAAACGAGGTGAGCACGCCAAAAACAGAAGGACCGGCGGTTTACGCCGGTCCTTCTGTCAAAGCTCAAGGGGCCGGAAGGGGGGGGAACCTGCCCCGAGCTAGGTCCGCTGTTGGCAGGGAGAGCCGCAGGGGACCCTTCGACTATACACGGATTAACGGGTTAGTCTCCATCGTTTTATCTCATTATCCGTATCTTGTTCAGAGATGAGCGTCGACGAGTACTGGCTCGGGTACAAGGCAAACTCCGAACGTTTCGCGCACACCGTCGCGGACTTCGCGCGCAAGCGTTAAGAGGTCGTGGGCAGTACCTCCGTCGCACACAGTCAGCGCCAAAGTGTGCCTGCTTGATATGGCGGCGCCGCCCTTCCGGTAACCCCGCGCAAACCCGGCTCGCTCGACCAACCAAGCTGCCGGCACCTTCCACGCAGTCGGTGCCGGCGCACCTGCCCCATCAGCTGCGGCAGCTCCACCGGCACGACCAGCGGGGAACCTCGGGACGTCCGGCGCTAGCCTCGCCAGCTCGCTCATTTGGACTTCGTCCAGCACCGGGTTCACGAAAAACGAACCAGCGCTGCGACTGTCCGGGCCGCCTGCACCGAGGACCATGCCCTTGGACATCCGCAGCTCGATCACGGCTTGTGCGGTCTGCTGCAAGCCAGCCCTGCTCCCAAGCTCGGTCCCGAGCCTCTCCGCCAGTTCCCTGTACCGGAGCGGCACGGACAATCGCGATCGTTGCAAGCTGAAGGTGACGTTTGTCACAACGTAGCGCGACGTTGCCCTGAAAATGCTTGTGCGGTAGCCGAAATTGCAGTCAACGGGGGCCATCTCCAAGGCCGAACGGTCCCGGCGGTCCCAAACGGTTACCGACACGATCGTGTCGGACACTTCTTGGCCGTATGCGCCAACATTTTGCACAGGCGTGGCGCCTGCAAGGCCCGGGATACCGCTGAGGCACTCGGTCCCGGCCAAACCCTCGGCAACGCAATGGTTGACGAACGAGGCCCAGTCCTCGCCCGCCGACACCTGCGCGAGGACTCCGTCGCCCTGCGTTTCCAGTCGGAGGCCCTTCATGCCGATGCGAATGACCGTCCCCCTGAAGCCCTCGTCGGCCACGACGACATTGCTCCCCGCGCCCAGTACCAGTACGCGGCTGTCGTTGGCGTCAGCCTCGGATAGCGCGGCGGCCAACGAAGCGACGTCGTCCACCTCGACAAATGCGTCTGCGGGGCCACCGACCCCGAGCGTCGTCCAGTCAGACAAACGTGGCTGGGGCGCGGCCCCGGCACCAGCGCGATCGGTCATCCCTGATCGGCCAGCGTATAGGACGGGCGTTCGCTCGCCTCTGATGGTCGGGGCCATCGGGGCCCGTTCTGTCGGGCGCGGTAGACTCAATGGCTCGCCTGCGCGTGTTGACGGTTACGCGGCACATCGCCGGTGCCGCAGCGGGGGGTCGCTATGCAGCAGCTCGAACAAGAAGTCAAATTGGACATCGGGCCCGACTGGTCATTGCCCGACCTTTCCGGCGTGCTGCCTGGAGTGCGGGCTCATCCGATGCCTGACTTGGCACTCGAGACCACGTACTTCGACACACCCGACCTACGCCTTGCTCGTCGGCATGTCACGTTGCGCTTCCGAAGGGAAACCGAAGCGGTCCCCAGGAGCCGGCGAAGAGGCAACGGCCCGCCACCTCAAGGCCGTACGAGCGAGGTGTGGACCGTGAAGCTCCCGTCGTCGTCGGACGGGACTCTCCTCACGCGCACCGAGCTCACCTGGGTGGTCACACCGAGCCGGGCAGAACCTGCGGGCAGCCGGGCTGTGCCGGCGGGCAGCCGGGCTGTGCCGGCGGGCAGCAGGACCGCACCGGCGAGCAGCAGGACCGCACCGGCGAGCCCGCGCAGCCGCACGGGCCCTGATGGCCTCCCGCGCACCGTGCACCCCGAGGCTGCCGCGTTCGTACACGCGATCGCTCTCGGCCGACCGCTCGTGGCCGTGGCGCACCTGGTAACTACACGTCAACGCACCGAGCTGCGGACATCTGACGGGCGTCGGCTCGCCGAGATAGACCACGACCTCGTGAACGGCAGAGCATTTGCAACCGAAGAACGCGGCCTGGGTGCTGACGGCGGCGAGGTCCGTTTCAGCGAGGTCGAAGTCGAACTGGCGGAGGGCAGCTCGCTCGAGATCCTCGAGGCCGTCGTCGACAAGCTCGAGGAGTCCGGGGCGCGGGCGACCTCCGGCGGGAGCAAACTGGCTAAGGTACTGCAGCTCTCTGGGGCCTCGAAGGCTCCCCGCAAGCGTCGCCGGGGCCCACTGATGGCCGACCTGCTGCAACAGCAGGCATCTTCGTGCTTGGACACGTTGCTGGACCATGACCCTGCTATCCGCGCAGGGGACACCGACCCGGAGCACATCCACCGCGCCCGGGTCGCCA
>DATKHZ010000030.1:0-4287 GCA_035509995.1 Acidimicrobiales bacterium
TTGCCGCCTACAACTTCACCTTCGGCTAGAAGCCGGCGCTCGAAGCTCGTCATCGCGCACGGTGGGCGCCTCAACCCTTCACGGCGCCACCAAAGCTGAACTGGCCTCGCAGGAACTGGCCGAGCCCCACCCACAAAGCGACGGGGGGAAGCGCGTAGAGAACTGAGAACGCCGCCAACTGGCCGTACTCTACCGAGCCGTATTGGCTGAAGAACTGGTAGATGCTGACCGACGCCGGGAGCTTGTTGGTGCTCGACAGCAGAATGAAGGGGACGAAAAAGTTGCCCCACTGGGTCACGAAGGTAAAGATGGTGATGACGACGATCCCCGGGAGCATCAGGGGTGCGACGATCCGCCTGAGCGAGGCCAGCCAGTTTGCCCCGTCCACCCAGGCCGCCTGTTCGAGGTCGAGCGGCACCCCGTCCATAAAGCCCTTCATCAGCCAGATCCCAAACGGGAGCGACGTCGCGGTCATAAAGAAAATTACCGTCAGTATGTTGTCTACCAGGTTGAAACGGGCGAACATACCGTAGACCGGGACCAACAGGGCGGTGATTGGCAGACCGGTCGAGAACACCAGCGTGTACAGGAAGGGCTTGCGGAACCTCATCTGGTAGCGGGAAAGCGGGTATGCGGCAAACAGGGACACGACGACGGTCAGCGCCGCAGTACCACCCGAGAGGATCGCTGAGTTGATCATCGGCAGGAAGGTGTCGCTCCAGTTGAGGATCTTGCCGAAATTGCTGAACGAGAGCGAGAGCGGGACACTTGCGCCGACTGCAGCGTTCGGTTCGAACGAAGCGAGCAAGAGCCAAAGCAGTGGCGCGATAAAAAAGGCGGCGACGATGGCCAGGACGGCGTAAACGGCGACCTTGGACATCGTGGCCCGGGGCGAAGTGATCCGGAAACGGCCCGTCGCAGCAGCCTTGACCGCCGCTCGCGGCGCAGCGGCTACACCGGTGCTGTCCCCGACCACGACCGAAGTGCTCATGCCGAGATCGTTTCCTCGACTCGGATGACCTTCATGTACACGAGGGAGAAAAGAGCACCTATCAGCAGGAGCACGATGCACATCGCGGAGCCGTAACTTATGTCGAACAGCGAAAAGGCTTGCTGGTAGATGTAGAGCGGCGTAGTCTGGCTGGCCTCTCCCGGGCCACCGGCGGTCATGACGAAGATAAGCGTAAAGCTGGACAGTGTCTGGAGAGTTATCAGCATCAAGTTGGTGACGATCGACCGGCGCATTAGCGGGACAATGACGCGACGCAATATCGATACCTGGCCCGCCCCGTCCACCTTGGCCGCCTCGAGCAGCTCGGGAGGCAGCTCCGAGAGGCCAGCCGAGTACACGAGCATGGAAAAGGCGGTGCCGCGCCAGATGTTGGCGATGATGACCGCCAACATGGGCGTCGTGTAGAGCCAGTCCTGGCTGAGGCCAATGTGGTTCAGCCAGCTGTCGAGCGTCCCGCCCTGGTAGAGGTACGCGTACCAGCAAAAGCCGGCCACGACCTCGGGCATCACCCACGCGGCAATGATGAACGTGTTGAGCGTGGCGGTGACCACGGTGTTCCGGCCCCTCTCGAGCAGTGCGATGAGGAACCCCAGCGTGTTCTGCCCTATCACAGCCGAACCCACGACGAACAACAGCGTCAAGACCAGCGAGTGGATGAAAAGGGGGTCGGAGAACATTTGGGTGAAGTTGGAGAACCCCACCCATTTCGGGTGAAGGGCGCCGTTCCCTGTCAAGGCCTTGTTGGTGAAGGCGATGTACACGCTCCAGATAATCGGGCCCGCGAAAAACAGGGCCAGGATCACAACAGCGGGTGCCAGCGGTCCAAGCCACTGCCAGATCGGCAGAGAGCGCCGCCGCTTCACGGTGATGAGCGCCAAATCCAAAACCCTCCCCCACAGACCAACCGAGCCCTCCAGTTGGAGGGCTCGGTTGGCCGGTCTCGAAACAATACAACCAAACTGATCAGGCTAATCGGGGCGAAGCGTCTCCGACGCCAAGCCTACATGGGCGCTGCCTCGGTACTGGCTTTGCCCACCACGCCGATCAGGTACTTGTTATACGCGGCCACGCCCTGGGCCGGAGTGCTCTGGCCCGTCATGACCTGGCCTGTAATCAGCTGGATCTCGTTGGACAGCTTGGAATAGTTGGCGAACGCGGGCCGGAAGTGGGTGAACGGCACGAAGCTCGCGAAGGCGGCCGACTCCGGGACGGATGCCGTGTAGGTCGGGTTCGTCGCAATGTCGGAACGGTCAGCGGTCTGGCCGGCACCGATGTCGTAGGTCAGCAGGTTGGCATGGTCCAGAGCGATCTTTATGAAGTCCATCGCCATCGCCGGGGCCTTGCTATGCGACCCGATCGACAACAACCAACCACCGGACATGCTCACGTCACCCTGCCCCTGGCCGTTCTCGGTCGGCATGGGTGCAACAGCCATGGTCGACTTCCACTGCGGCCACGGGGCCGGGCCACCCTTGATCCAGGTGGACCCCACCCAGCTGCCGTCGAGGTCGATAGCCATCTTGCCCTCCGGCAGCAGCGTCTCGGTCACAACCGCGCCGTTGTTCGGGTTGGAGGCTGCCTGAGGAGTCTCGGCAAGTCCCTTCGAGAACAGCTCCTGCCAGGTGGTGAGGACGGACTGCCAGCCGGCTCCGGCTTGCTCCCACTTGTCGGTCTTGAAGTCGTAGAGCCAGTTGTTGGTCCCGTATAGGAACATCTCGAAGCCCTGCATGGACGACGCCTCACCGGTGGGCACACCGGAATAGACGTTCATCGGCGTGACACCCGGGTCGGCCTTCTTGATCGCTTCGGCCGCGGCGACGATGTCAGCCCAGCTCTTGGGGTGCCACGGCACCGCCACGCCGGCTTTCTTGAGGAGGCTCTTGTTGTACCAAAGGCCGCGGGTGTCCGTCCCCATCGAGACGCCGTAGACATGACCGTCGGCGCCTTTGGCGGCGGCCTGTGCAGCCGGGGAGTACAACTTCCATTGCGGCCAGCCGGACAGGTAGGAGTCCATGGGCTGCAGGTATCCCCCAGCCACGTCGGTGTTCACGAGGAAGGTGTCCTCGTACAGCACGTCTGGGGCCGTCGACGCAGACGAGCTCTCTAGGTCGAGCTTGGTGTAGTAGGGGTTCTCGGGAGCGACGATCGGGTTCAGGCTGACCGTCCAACCCGGGTACTGCTTGGCGAACTCTGCAGCTGCGGTCTTCATCAGCGTCGGGATCGCGATGTTCGCCCCGTACTGCTGGTAGGCCACCTTGATCGTGCCCCCCGACGCGTAAGCCGACTGGGACAACCCGGTAAGCATGCCGGCAGTGGTAGCGACCAATGCTAGCCCGGACATGGCGATTCTTCGATGCATAACATTCCTCCTCTGGCACGACTCCATGCGTAGTGCCTCTTGCCCTCTCTGCGGGATACTAAATCAACCTGACTTACGCGTCAAGGCGGGCCCGACCAACCTTTGAACTGGCCTTTATGGGTCGCAGCCACCGATTGTGGTGTTGACCACCACCAGGCGTGAGTATCCACCTCCGACTGGAGGCCGACCAGCGAGCAATTGACCGGCCCAGAGCATCATGTCAGATCGCCGCCGAGGCTTAGAACATCATCTTGAGTTACTAAGCATCACTATCTAGAGTGGCCTGAGAGGAGAGGGCTCCGGGAGAGCCTCATTCCCGGTTGGGCCGCGGGCAGCAAGGCTAGGGAGAACTCACTGATGCACGATAGTCATGTCAAGACTGAGGCCCGGGTCAGGACCGCCCTGGAAATGCGGCTCCGCCCGCGCCCCTGGGCCAGCCGCGAGCCCTGTGAGGTGTCCGTATTTACCAGCGGCGGCCAGGTGACTGTGCAGGACGGGCTCGCTGGCGCCTATGTCCCTATCGATCCTGGGGCTCCGTGGGGGCCGCCCTGGTCGACGACTTGGTTCCGAATTTCGGGCAAGGTACCGGCGGAGTGGGCAGGGTCGAGGGTCGAGGCACTGATCGACCTAGGCTTCGATGGAAGAGGCCCCGGGTTCCAAGCTGAGGGCATGGCGTTCGACAGCGACGGCGTGCCAATCAAGGGGATCGCACCGCTCAACAACTGGCTCCCCGTCGGCTCCGAAGCTCGTTCGGGTGGAGCCTGGACATGTTTTGTCGAGGCCGTGTCGATGCCCGGGATCATGGGCGGGACCGATGACAGGTTCCGTGTGACCGGCCTTGGAGATCTGGCCACTGCGGGGACAAAACCGCTCTACCGGCTTGGTGGTGCAGACCTGGTGCTGGTCGACGAGATTG